>JAUIBX010000271.1 GCA_030427595.1 Bacteriovoracia bacterium
GAATCGCTGCTTTTATTATTTCTACAAACCTCTACCAGGTGGTGGAGAACCACAAAGGTTTAGAAGAGAAAGGGACTGTGATGAATATGACTATGATCTATAAGAGAGTTCAATTATTGGCCCTCTTACTCATGGTAGGCTGTGGCTCAGCTGAAGTTAAACCAACTACGGATATTTGCAAAATTAAAAAACATTGGCGTGATAATGTCTTTCAAGTCCTTATCAACGACAAGCCTATAAACGACCATTGGTACATTCATTCCGAAGCCTTAGATATTACGAAAAGACTTGCCGCTGATAATAAATGTATGAATTAAAGTTCGAGAGCTAAACCGAGATAGTCCTTCTCGCCTTCTTCATTCATAAGATTTTCAAACTCACTTGCCCACTTACGATCAGCATCACTTGAGCCTGCAACAGATCGGCCTGTCTCTATTGATTTTCTAATATCTGAAGAGCTGGCCACTAAATTGTGAACTCTTTCTTCATGAAGAGAGATCAAAGAACCGTTTTCAATTTGTCCGAAGTTAGCTGCTTGTGAAGCAAAAGATGAAAGAAAAATAAGAACAGTAATAAGTAGTTTCAAGGTACACCTCCTGTGAATTCCTTGTTTCCTTAGATTTATTATGCACGAAAAATCTCAGGCATGCTGACACCATAAAAGTATTACGCCTTCTAAGACCCCGTAATTTCATTAAAAAGATAGGAATTATTAAAAGAATTTAACAATTAAACCGATTAATGGACTGTGAGAGTTGGTCAAAAAGGTCTTCTAGGCCTCCTATATGGGTTTGGGCTTATGCTCAGTCTTGCCCTAAGTATTTATAGTTCGTTTAGTCAGAAAACGGGTGTTTCAGCTATTGAAAAACTGATTCTTCACTACCAAGAGCTGGACCACACCTACCTTAGTCTCGGGAGTCATCAAAGAAAAGTTCATCTTGTTACGCAAGGGATGCTAGGAAAAAGCTCCACTTGGACTAATGAACTGACAAAGCTTTTAAGCGATCAACTTTCGGTAACAGAAGGCAGTAACCCTAACATCCAAAAGCAACGGGAGCTTCTCAATAACGATGAACTCGAAGAAGGGTCGAAAAAAAGAAGGAAAGCACTTTCTAAAAAAATCATCCATTCCCTGAAAGAGGAAAAGAGATTTCTTTTTAAAAAGAGAAAGGAACTCCTAGAAAAAGGTCCTTTAATACAAAAGGATGCACTAGGAGGGGTTAAGAGTATTCTACAGCTCTTCACTTATTATAGCCTTGCCATGAGTGTTATTTTTACCGCCTTCGTCTTTCTAATCAATCTGAACAAGAAGAATCTTCATAAAATAGAAAAAGAGAGAAAGAAGAGAGACTTTATGCTCGATGCACTTGATTGTGCTATTTTATTGGTGAACAAGAATCAGGAGATTATTTCCTATAATAAGAAATGTCAGCAAATTTGGGACCTCTCACTAGTAAAAGAAAACCTAAAGCTTGAAAACCTCTTTGAAAGAGTAATGATCGAAAGCTTAGAAAAATCGGATGGCCACGATGAGGTTAGCTTTAAAGAAAGCCCACTTGGACGAGCTTTAGGTACGCCTCTTCTTCAAAGAGGAATTTCTTTTCAAGTTCAATTAAGAACCCTTGGTCTTCAGCAACAGTGGTTTCAGGCCGATTGTAAATCTTTTAAAGACGAACTCTTTCTCATTAGTTTAACAAATACAACCCACCTCTATGAAGCAAGAGAACTCATAAAGAGGCAACAAGCAAGTTTGGTGGAGCAATCAAAAATGACTGCACTAGGACAAATGAGTGGTGGAATGGCCCATGAGATAAATAACCCCCTCGCGATTATAAGCTCAGAGGCCGAGGAACTCCTTGAGATAGCAACCGAGGAGGGGAGTGTCGCTGCAGACGATGCCACAAGCATCTCCCAAAATATCAAAAAGACAACCGATCGAATTACCAAAATTATTCGTGGACTAAGAATCTTTTCGCGTACAAGCGGTGATGAATTTCATGAAAGCTCCCTGTATGAAATCATTTCTGAGGTTTTGGTTATGAGCTCAGAAAAATTCAAAACAAAGGGAGTAAAATTTGAAGTAACTCTCCCTTATGAGGAAGAGGAGCTCAAAGAAAAAGATTTCTCTATCCTTTGCAATGAAGTTCAAGTTATTCAAGTTTTCGTTAACCTTCTTAATAATGCCTATGATGCCGTTAAGGAGCAGCGTGACCGCCAAATAACTTTTGAATGGAAAGAGCTTCTTGAAGCTCACCTTTTTCTCATCCAGGATAATGGTCCTGGGATAGATGAAAATACCGCCAAGAAAATTTTTGATCCATTCTTTACAACCAAAAAAGTAGGCGAAGGAACGGGGCTAGGACTTAGCCTAAGTCGCTCAATCCTTGAAGAGCATGGAGGTTCTCTCGAATTGGTTACTTCAAACGAGGGTGCTCTATTTCAAGTCAAAGTACCTAAGAATAAAGGGACTGACGATGAACTCCAAAAGAATCAAACAAAGTCTAAGGAAGACAAATGGGCGAGTTAAATCTCTTACTAGTAGATGATGAGGAGATGCTAATCGAATCTCTTAGTCGCTTCTTTAAAAGGAAGAGCTTCAATGTCTTCACGGCCCATGGAGTTGAGGAGGGACGAAAAATCATCAAAACTCAAGATATTCAAGTTATGATTACCGACATGCGTATGCCTGATGGTCAAGGTATAGATCTTATTGAACTTCTTAGAAGTATTGCCCCTGCCGCTTTCATATTGTGTGCAACGGGATTTTCTGAGGAAGATGAAAAGACGATACTTGAAAAGGGTGCAGACGCTGTTATTGCCAAGCCTTTTGAAAAGAAGATTCTTCTTGAGATGATTTTAAAAAGACTAACACAATAGGGTTATAGCTTTGGGCCTTACCCCCTTATTTTTTTAAGCCTCTCATATTCTTTTTTAGCGAGAGAAACGTCTCCTTTTTCTAATAGGAGAATGAGGGCCGTCGCCTTGTCGTCTGAGGTTCCTAATTCATGGGTCAAATAGCGAACAACAGAGGCCTGCATTTTCTTTGGGTCAATATCTGAGTTTTCACTCATATAGAAGAGCATCTTATCAACATAGGCCACCAAAAGAGCTGGAGCGAAAACTCTACTACGAGGAAGGCCATTAGGGAAGGCCTGGGCTGAGCCATCCTCATGGTGTTGGGCGATAATGTTGATAGACTCTTTAGAGATCCCTTTAAGCTTTTCCATGATCTCAACTCCCCTTAAAGGATGCTCTCGGTAGTGATTTCTATCGAAGTTGGCGCCTTTTTGAAAAAGAAGTTGGTAATCGAAATTTTCACTGGTTAAGGCTATATCTCTAAAGAAAGACCCAATGGCCAGTGAGGCAAGTGTCTTTTCGGCAGTCCAATCTAAAATTTTTGCCACCATGAGAGAAAAGCTAGTGCCTAAGACAGCAAATTTAGAACCTCGAAATTCATTATTGAGAAGAGGGAGGATGAGAGGGAGTGTGCCTTCAACCTTTGAGATCCCTTGAGTAAGGAAGTGAAGAGAGTCCATACAGCTTCGAACTGAATCTTTGGACATATTGAGAAGCCTCATGGATTCATGACTAATTTCCACAAAGTGGTTGAGAAACTGAACCTTGTTTGCGGGGGACCACTTATTCTTTGCCATGAGAATCTTTTCATTAAGGCTAAGGTAGGCCGGTAGGTCTTCCTTGTCTATCCATAATTCATTAATTCTTCTGGATGTCAGCATGTTGAGGCGATTGGTGTCGATTTCAGTACCTGAATGGGCAATCTTAAGGAAACGTGAGTCTTTGAGTCGTATATAAACAGGAAAGTTTAGAACTTTACCCGTAAGGAAATCTTTTATATCTATACGAGCATAATCAATATCAGTTATGCGGTCTTGGGACTCATTTCCGAGGGCATTTTTGACGACCTTCTTTATTTCTTTTTTAGAGATAGGCTTGGCCAAGAATCCAAAGACTCCAAGATCAAGAGCATCATGAATGTCTGTATCTTCAAGATAACCTGTCATAAGAACAACCCTTACCATAGGAGAATTTTGCTTGATCCAAGTTAAGATATCGAGGCCTGAACTGGTACCGAGGTTGATATCACTGATAACGAGGGAGAAT
>JAUIBX010000272.1 GCA_030427595.1 Bacteriovoracia bacterium
CAGGACTTAGTGGAAGCAGGCTTTAATATTATTGATAAGAAAATAGATGACATCCAAGGAGAGTTAACTGGAGTACCTCTCTTTGTGGTCTATGATCATATGCAAGTGATCCAATATGCTGGCGCCTATTCAAAGGCGATGATTACGCCGCTGACCGTATTTCAGGACCTCAAAATCGCAAATGAGCTTGGGATGAAAAGGCAAGTGGCGTCCCTTCCAATTAGAGGATGTAGTGTTTCAAAGAAATATCAAACTTTATTAGACCCTTTGGGTCTTAAATATGCGCAGAAGGAGTAACTTATGCACCGGGCACGACGGGAACATAATGAAAAAATGTCGAAACTCTTTATTTTGGGTTTATGGATGCATATCCCTATCTTTGCTGTTTTGGCCTACTTCTTTAAAACGGAGTTGTGGGTGGCCTTAGGGTTATCGACCTTCTTGGCCTTGGGTCCGACTATAAGCTATAAGTTAAGGCCAGCGAGTCTATCGACAATTATTTTCACTTGTGTCACCTACATGTTCTTTTCGGGGATTCTCATCCATCTAGGAAAGGGCATGATTGAGTGGCACTTTCATATCTTCTGCTGGATTGCCATTATGGCGGCCTTTGGGAGTCTTTCTGGCGTCTTGGTCGCTGCAGGAACAATTGCTGTTCATCACTTGGTTTTCTTCTTTGTGATGCCCACAAGCCTTTTTAATTATGAAGCGAGTTTGGGGATTGTTTTTCTCCATGCCGCTTTTGTTATCCTAGAGACACTTCCAGCCCTTTATCTTGCTAATAAGATGAAGACCTATATTGATATGGAGGGAACAATTTTTGCTAAGCTTGAAGAGCTTGGTGCTGCCAACCAAAAAACATCTGAAGATCTTGAATCAAGTGCTCTTGAGTTGGCGAGCTCATCAACAGAACAATCTAACGCCGTACAAGAAACAGTTTCTGCCATCGCTGAAATTCGTTCAATGATTTCGGTGGTCTCTGAAAAGGTTAATGAGTCTATTGAGCTTTCTTCTACAGGTAGTGAAATGGCCCAAAAAGGTAATAATTCAGTGCAAATGATGTCCCAAGGGATGAATCGTATTGAGGGCTCCATTTCCCAGCTTGAAAAAATTAAGGCCGTTATTGATGAGATCAATTCAAAAACAGAGGTCATTAACGATATTGTTTTTAAAACTCAGCTATTGAGTTTCAACGCTTCCATTGAAGCTGCTCGTGCAGGTGAGCATGGGCGTGGGTTTGCTGTTGTTGCTCAAGAGGTAGGTAACTTAGCGCAAATGTCAGGAGTTGCCGCAAAGGAAATCGAGGAGCTCATTATTGATAGTAATGAGAAAGTGAATACCATTGTCGAAAATATCAGAAAGAACGTCGAGGATGGTAAAGTCATCACTGAGGATGTGGTTGATGTTTTCTCTAATATTTCTGGCTCTCTTGATAATATTGTCTCCAGTGTTCAAGGTGTCTCTCAGGCCAATGAGGAACAAGAAAAAGGAATTGATGAGGTTGGAAAAGCAATGGAGCAACTTTCACAGGCAGCCCAAAGAAATCAAGAAGAATCTGAGTCTATCAGTAAGCTTTCTCGCGATATGACTGAAGTGGGAGAAAGCCTCTCTCGCCTGATTGCTAGTCTGACTAAAGAAGTTGAAGTTCACTCCAAGGTAGAAACGGTCTCGGCTAATTCTGAAGATCAAGCAAAGGGACCTGCAGCACCAGCAAGTCGAGATGTTCCTCTAGAGGATATCGCTGGCAATCTTATGAAGAGCTACAAAGAGCAGGTGGAAAAAGAAGTTAAAGGTCATGCTGAATCAAATGATGAGGCAGATAGTGAAGATAAGGTAGCATAGGGACTCCTGTGGATAACGAAATCCTCGAGATATTTCTTGATGAGGCCATGGCCATCAGTGAGGAGTGGGAAGGTGTATGCCTTGAGCTCAGCGCTGATACGGAGCAGAGCGATGCCCTAAAGCACCTCTTTCGTTTAGCCCATAACCTCAAAGGCTCATCAAATGCTATGGGCTTTGAAAAATTGGGTGATCTTATTCACCAAGTGGAAGAGTTTATAGGGGATATTGAAAATAATCACGGCGCGATTATTAATGGCCACTTTTTAAGCTTTCTCTATGAAGTTCAAAGTGGCCTTTCAACTGCTCTCAAAGAATTACAGAGTCAGGGTGACTTTGATGACTCTCATCTAAAAGCTGCCATCAAAAGTTATAGTGAGAAGAAGACATTGGGGACATTAGAAAAGAGTCTAGAACCTCCTAATGATAGCGATAACGTCGAGGAAGAGGGTCACCTTAAGTTTCAAGAAGGGCCTTCGCAGGATAAAAAAGAAGTAAAGAAAGATAATCCAAAGAAGCATCAAAACGAGGTCCTGAGAGTCCATGCCCATAAAGTTGATGCGCTTATCTCTTCGATTGGTGAGATCACTATTTTGGGCAATATGATTAAAACTTTTGTGCAAAATAGGGATTGGGAAAAGCTCGAGTATATTCTTGATGATAACGAGAAGCTTATTAAAGCTCTGCAGGAAAAAAGCTTTAGCTTACGTATGAATAACTTGCGAGGGCTCTTTCAGCGCCTCCATCGTGCTGGAAAAGAAATATCATTAAAACAAGACAAGAATATCCAATTCAAATTTGTTGGTGAGGATGTCGAACTTGATCGTTTTGTTATTGATGAAATTGCAGAGGTCATCACCCATATTATTAGAAATTCCGTTGATCACGGAATTGAAAATAAGGACGAGCGGGCCCAAACTCAAAAGGATGACCCCCCAACGATTCTTATTCACGCAACCAATGAAGGGGATTCTGTCGTTATCCGAATAAAAGATAATGGCCGCGGTATTGATGCGGAAAAAGTTTTCAAAAAAGCAGTGGAAAAAGGCCTTGTTAGTGAGGGGAGTGACCTTTCTCATCAGGAAAAGGTCCAGCTTATCTTTCACTCTGGGCTTTCAACGGCAGATCAGGTTACGGATGTATCCGGTCGAGGCGTTGGGATGGATGCCGTTAAAGAGAAAGTGGAAAGCTTAGAAGGAGAAGTTAAGCTTAAAACAATTCTTGGTGAAGGGACTGAGCTTAATATTGTACTTCCCACTAGCCTTTCCATTCTTGATGGCTTTGTCTTTAGCCACCAGAAGAAGAAGTACATTATTCCTCTCGCCAAGGTCGATGAGATCGTTAAAAGTGACGAAATCAATATCACCACGAATATTAGTGGAGACCTCTATGGCCAGCTAAGAGGGGAGACCATTTATATCAAAGATATTTGTAAATTTATAGAAGAGGACCAAGAAGATCACTCTCAGCAGAAGTGTGTGTCTGTCTTTAAAAGAGATGGGGTAACCATGGGGGTAATTCTACCTCGTTATGAAAATATCCAGCAAATTGTTGTACGAAAGCTTCAAGGAAAATTTGAAGGCTTTAATTACCTAAAAGGAATGACTATCTTAGGTGATGGAGGGATGGGTCTTATCCTCGACATCCAAGGAATTGTAAATAGTTTTTATGATAGTATCCTCAAGGGGAGGGCGGCATGAACGACGATATGTTTAAAAATGACATGCAAAATGACTTTCATAATGACAGCGATGAACGTTATCTCGTTTTCCAAGTGGGAGATCATAAGTTTGCCATTTCCCTTTTAAGTTCCCGTGAGGTTTTAGAGTACGAAGGTGCTCAAGGACTTTCTCACTCTAAAGAATACTTTGATGGTATTATGAACCTTAGAGGGGAGATTATTGGTGTCGTTGATTTGCGTACAAAGCTGGGACTCCCTAGAGAAGAACAAAAAAAGAAGGTTGCCGTAGTTCTCAATGATCTCGATACGCCTCTTGCCGTAGTGGTGGACTCTCTCAATTGCGTGGACTTTGTTGATGAAAAGAATATTCATCCTCCACATCATCAGGATAGTTTTCTTGATCGACGTTATATAACAGGAATTTATCGCAAGGGAGATGAGTTTATAAGCCTCATTGATCTGCAAGGGCTTCTTGACGAC
>JAUIBX010000043.1 GCA_030427595.1 Bacteriovoracia bacterium
ATGAGAAGGGAAGCGGTTTCGGAAACTTCGGAAAATAAAGAAGGTTTTTCCGAAGTTTCCGAAAATGTTGATGAAAACAAGCACTTGTTTCCGAAAGATTCCGAAAACAATAGAGATTTTCGGAAAGGTGATGGTGGCTTTCCGAAAGATTCGGAAACTTCTGCAAAAAAATTTTCAGTGAAAAATTTAAGACTTTTTATAAGAGTGAAAGAAATCTTAGGAAAAATACCTTTTGAAAAGCTTGAGCTGGAAAGAGAGGTCGAGAAGAGGTTAGTTGAACTCAGGTACTCCGCAGTAGAGTTTTTAGGTGCAGGGTACTATTCATTTTTACCGGCCAAGAAAATGGAACTCTATAATTTATCGAGACAAAGAGTTGGAGCACTGGTGGCGTTATTGCAATATGGACCGCCTAGTGAAGCTATTCAAAAAATCATTTATGAAATCGAGGAAGAGCTTATGCCAACATATTCAGCATTAATTAAAAGAATGGATAAGAAGTGTGAAAAATCCAAAAATCTATAGCGATTGTTATCAAATGAGCATTCAGAGTTTTAATAGAACAAGATCTTTTCCTAAGGCCTTGCGACCGACACTTGGAAGAAAAATCGAAGAAGCGAATTTAAAATGTTTGCTGTCAATTCGTAAGGCCAGTGTTACCCGTGGAGATACACGGCTTAAGTACCTCTATAGTGCCTCAGATGCTCTAGATGAAATTAGAACTTTAATTCAGTTTTCAAAAGATTTAAAAGCTATTAACGTAGCGGGATTTTCTGAGATTACTAATTACACAAAAGAAGTGGGCAGAGAAATTGGGGGCTTTATCAAGCATGAAAGAAGAAATACTCCTTCAAAAAATAGCTAACTTTAAAAACTTGGTTGAAGCTTTTTCTACTTGTTCCAAAGGCAAGAGAAATAAATATGGGCACCAAAACTTTTTATTCAATTACGGTGAAAAGTTAAAGCTAATTGAGCATGAACTTCTTGCTACAAAAAAGTTTAAATGGGGTGGGTATCGGCGTTTTTATGTTTATGATCCTAAAAAGAGGCTTGTTATGGCCGCTCCCTTTAGAGATAGAGTAGTCCATACAGCTATTCATAGTGTTATTGAACCTACCATTGATCAGACTTTTGGCCATTGCTCTTATGCTTGTCGAGTGGGTATGGGAAATAGAAGTGCAGTTGTTAGGTTGGCAATCCAGCTGAAGTTCATGGGAAAAGAGAGGTATTGTGTAAAGCTCGATGTGCAAAAGTATTTTGCTTCTGTCGACCATGAAATACTTTATAAAAAGTTTTCTAGAGCACTACCGGATGAGAGTATTAACCCTCTGCTATGGAGCCTAATAAGATCCTTCCCCGAATATAGTAAGATATCAAGAGGAATACCTATTGGGAACTTAACATCACAACTCTTTGCTAATTTTTACTTATCGGGAATAGACCGCCATGCATGTTCCCTTTTGGGGCTTAATTACGATGAAGATGAGAATAGTCAAGATGATTTTTATATTCGTTATATGGATGACATGATTATAATTTCAAGAGAAAAAAAGAAATCAATAGAAGTGGCCAGTAACCTTGTTAACTTTGGTAAAAGTGAACTTAAGCTCTCGATTCCAAGTCATAAGTTTATGCCATTATCAAATGACCCTGTACCATTTCTAGGATTTTTAGTCGATGAGTATGGTGTGAAGCCGCTGAGGAGGAATGAGAGAAAATTTTTAAAGAAAGTTAAAAGACTTAAAAAGAAAAATTATTCGCTTTCATATAGAGCACAGGTTTTGCAATCATATAAGGCATGGCAAAGTTTAGGATTAGAAAAGGTGTAGGACCGATTCGCCCTTTTTTCTGGGGGCGCTGCGCTTCGCGGCGGTAATTGGAACAATGGAACGAACGCTGGGGCGTTCACGCTCAATCTGAACAATTCGACCACGAATACGAACACGAACATTGGGTTCCGCTGCGTGTTTTTTGCGTCGGCAGACTTGGGATGTCATAAGTGAAGGATGTTTACGATTAAGGTTGTAAACCACTTTCCTCAATTTTGAGGCCCCAAGGCACTTCGGTTTTATTCCTGGGCCACCCGCTAGGTCGTGTTACCTAGCGGAGTCCGAAACCTAAAGCTAGTTAAGTTGTAGTAAATTAATAGAGCTGCCCATAGGTTAACTCAATCTGATCGGGATAAAACAGGGTAAATCCAGCAAAGATAAGGTCGGGATCACGAATTTGAGTAGGATTATTTCTCCAAATGCTTTTCCATTTTTTACTTGTACCATAAACTTTTTTTGAAATCTTGGTTAGGTAGTCACCCTTTTTGATTAAGTAAGGATGCCCTATAGGAGGAATATATTCTTTTAAAGGTTCATAGAGCTTTAGGAGCGAACCTTTTTTGAGTGAGTAATCTGATGAAACGATATCTTTATTCCAGCGATAAATATCTTTCCATCGTCTGTAATCAGAGTAGTGATAAAAGGCAATGAGCATTAAGGTATCGGATTTTTGCACTTTGTATTCAACAAATGAAGAGTTCGCAGGCTTTTTTATTGAAGATTGTGTTTCATTTATTTCGTCTGCTATTAATATATCTTGGTATTTGTCAGGCCGGTATTCATTATCAGATATAACTAATTGGTTACTGTCATCCTCAATAATAAAGCTATGGTCATTAAGTGCCGTAAAGTTTTCTTCGGGAGCCACTTCACGCTCTGTCGTGTATGTCTTTAAAGCAATTACTAATACGCTTAGAAAGACAGTGCCTGCTAGAAAAGCGCGAATTAATCGGTGTAAAAAATGCCGCATGGTAGACCCCTCGCATAATAGTATAAAATACTAGGGTGAATACTCTAAGGTGGAAATTTATTCCAATTCTATTCTGTTCGCTCTTTTCCCTCGGTCTTCAAGGGAGCGAGCCGCTTATTAAAACTTCTTATGTAAAAGCTAAAGTGGGGGAGTCTTTGCGCTTTTTACTTGAACGTAGAGTAGGGATTCCAAAGAAAGTGTTAGATGAAAAAGGATATTTATCCAAAATAAAGAGCTGGAATCCAAGAATTGAAGATTTTGATAATTTAAAGAGAGGAGAAAAAGTTTATGTTGAGATTCCTTATAGGACCGTTTTAATTCCATACGAAAAGAGGAAAAAAAATAAGTTAGCAAATACTAAGTTACGGCCAATAAAGAAGAAGGTTATTACTAGAAAGCTAGCTTCATCCAACGAGGTGAGCAGAGTTAGTAAAAAGAGCAGTGACTTTTTTCCAAAAGTAAAGAATGAAAAAGATTGGAGATTCTCAGCTTTTTATACGCTTTCAAAGGGAACCTTTGAAGAGAATATTATTGGTACTAATATTTCGACTGTTTCTAACCAAGATTCACCTATAACATTAGGCGGTTCTGCTTTTAAAAGTATCTCTTCCGAAATGAATTTTTCTGGTAGCTTTTATCTTTCAAAAATTGATAGTGGTATTTCTGATAGGAATGAAGAGGTTTCGATACCTTTTGAGTTGGGGCTTACTTCGTATCTTGGCCTTCGCAAGAGTAATTGGCCTATAGAAGTTTATTCAGGCCTAGATATAGAAAGGTTTTCTTCTTACAATACAGATGAGCTTCCAAGTGGAGAGGCCTTATCAACTAGAGAGCATACTATTACTTACTTTACAGCAGGAGTATCAAAATCCTTTGGGTGGCTTGGAAAGAAGTTTTTGGCCAAAGCAAGTATTAGTAAGTCACTTCTTAGTTTGCAATCAAGAGAGAGCCTTGTGAATCCTGAAAAGTTTAGCGGCCTTAAATATATTGCTTATCTCAATATGAAATACAATGATAGATGGTTTTATCATGGGCTGTTTAAACAGCACTCTTTAACTGGTGCTACAGATCTTACAATTACAAGGTTTGGGCTGGGTGTGGGATATTCATTTTAAAATGGCGTCCACAGGATGAGTGGACACCATTTTATTCTTCAAGGAAAAATGATTCTAATAAGAGTGTAAGCTATAAGCCTGATTAGTACCATAATTACTTTGATAAAAATTTTTCTTAAAATTGTATGTTTCATTAAGTCCCCCTTCACTTAAAAATGAGGGGGACTTAATGAAAAATGTTAATCGAGTCGAATGGTAAGCTTTTTATCTAAGCCATTGGCAATTTTTTGGAGCGTGTCAAAACGGAATTCTGTCCTTTCTCCAGATAAGAGTCTACTTATAGTACTTTTAGGTACCCCTGATGAATTTAGGCAAAAATCATCTATAGACTTATAGTTCTGATAAATCAGTTCTCTAACTTGCTTTCTTAACTCTTCAAGAGGGTCAGTTTTCTTAGTTGCCATATTGGCATTATAGTTGTTAATCTTTATTAGGTCGTTGCCGCAGTGTCAACATTGAGGATTAATATGGATCATGTAAATAGCGAACTAATAGGTTATGTGAAAGATAGACTTTTTGAAATTAGTGGCACCTTAAAGGGCTGTGGTGCTTTATTTAAGCATGTCAGAGATTCTACTTGCTTAGAGGAAAATGAATTTTTCGGAATAGGGCTTCTTTTAGACAAAGTTTCAGATGATATTTCTTCTCTCGATGATATCCTTGGTTGTGGAAGAGATAGCAAGCTAGACGATACTTTAGATCGTATCAGAAATAATAAGTCGAAAGCTTAACAATTTTCTTCTTAAATAAATCCTATTCCGTTTACATTCATTCTCACTACAAGAACTGATCGCTTGTCCGCCTTTCTCATGCCAAAAATAAGATTTTTGTCACTTTAAAGGCCCCAAAGGGCCAAGCTGTTCTTTTCGTTCTCATTCATTCCTTGCGATTTCTTTTGCCCCTTCATTTGGGGTGAAAGGGGCATAAAGAAAACGCCTTCTAAACTTCAACAAGGATTTATTTTATGAGAACAATCGATGCTTTAAACATTTTATCAATCACTAAAAGTGAAATTACTTTTGATGACGTTAAAAAGGCTTATCGGAAAGCCTGTAAAGCTTACCATCCCGATGTAAACCCGGCAGGCCATGCAACGATGATAGCTGTCAATGAAGGCTACGAAGTATTATCGAAGGCAACATTTCCGATTACAATAGATTCTCAAAGCGAATTTAGAAATTATGGCGAAGAATTAAATAATGCTCTCAATTCAATTATTTCATTTGCAGATTTATCAATTGAAGTATGTGGTTGTTGGGCCTGGGCCTGCGGTTCAACAGCCAACTACAAATCGACACTTAAAGAATCTGGTTTTAAATGGAGCCGAAATAAAAAAATGTGGTATTTCCGTCCCGAAAACCAAAAGAGAAGATTTTTTAGAGGCTCATCTTCTATCGATGAAATCAGAACAAAATATGGTAGCGAAAAAGTAGTCTCTCGCTATCATAAGGCCCTCGCGTGAGGGCCAATAATCTATGCTACTTCGTATTCTAGTGGCTCAACACTAATTTTAGGTTTTACGCCAAAAGGGGCGAAGAACTTTTCAAGAGTTGAAAGCTTTGGAATTTCATCACTATTAATAAAACGTGAGACAGAAGTCGCTTGTAGATCTGCTAATTCTGAAAATTCTTTTATGCCCATATAGTTAATAGCCTCTTTGATATTTTCAATGATATTGAAATCATCTTCTTCAAGGTCAGCAAGGACATAATCTCTTCGGGCATTGATGCCACTTAATAAATTTTGTGCGACTCTTTCGTTATATGATCCTTTCCTATACATGATATTCACTCCAATACTTTTTTGCTTTTAATATGTCTTGTTTCTGTGAGCCTTTATCACCACCGATTAAAAGCAAAATGATAATATCTTCAACTTCGGCAAAGTAGACTCGATAGCCTGGCCCTTTTGGCATTTTTATTTCGCTAACGCCATCACCTAAGTTTCTAATATGTTTTTTCGAGCCACCTTTTGCGACACGAGAAATATACTTATCAATATACATTTCTGTTTTCTTATCAAACCTTTTAATCCATTCGGTAAATGGCTCTTTTCCGGATTCAGTTTGATAAACTTCGATTCGCTTCATTGCGACTCCTTTTTAACCATAGCAGAAATGTGTTGCTTTGTCAAGCTGCATAACTTTCTCTTCCGTTAGTACAAAATACGATAGCATCTGTTTTAAGCGGCACCACTTTCAACAACAATAATCTTTGATTTAAGGTTAAACACTGAAAGATACTTGTCTAAAGTATGACGGCGTAATGTTCTATCTCCACGAACAAAAGCAGATACATTCTGAACTTTGGCATTGGCCAGGTCTGAAAACTCCCTGATTCCCATTTTCCTAATAGTTCTTCGCAGGGCCTCTTCAACACTGTCGTTAAATTCTTCCATAGAAGTAATAAGTGATAATCTGGCAAAATCAAGATCTTTCATTTGTTCTGCTATATATTTATCAAAAGATTCACTTCTGGGCATATTCCCTCCAATACTTTTTTGCTTTTAAAATGTCGGACTTTTGACTGCTTTTATTTCCACCAATGAGAAGTAGAATAATAGCATCACCATCTTTGGCAAAATACACTCTAGTTCCTGAGTTATTAAAGATCCGAATTTCAAAAATACCATCTTTCAGCGACTTGATGTTTTTAAAACTCGTATTTTCTGCAACACGATCAACATAATCTGTGACAAGTAGCTGAGTTCTTTTTTCTAATTTTTTAAACCATTCAATGAATGGTTTCTTACCGGACTTTGTAACGTAATATCTGACTTCTTTACGTTTCAAAATGTACCTCCCTCATATTAATCAGTTTTGATTAATTAATCAAGCTATCGCTAAATTTTCGCTTTTTTGTGAATTTTTTATACGCTTCATATTCTCTGGTAAGTAATCTTCAATAGATACTTCGCCATACTGGATGAGTTCCAGAAAGTCGTCTTTTGTCGCTTCTTTGTGCTTCTTTAAATAATTAACAAACGCTGCATCTTGGCGGTCTTTAGCGGTCACTGTTTGAGACAATAACTGCGCTCTGTGATCATCTGAAATGAGAGAAATGGCCAAAGCAAGAAAATCAGATAAATCAATTTTTTTTGATCCTTTTTTCTTTTTGTTTAGTAGAGTCACTTCATTTTGAAGTGTGTCTTTAACAGTCTTTTTGAGTCTAACTGACGTTGAGTTTTTGTCGCATTGATTTGCTTGTTTTTTGGTTTCTTTTGTTTGTTTCATGGTCACTCCTTTAAATTTTTTATGCAAAACCTTGTAAAAAAGATCTCACTGCTTTTAATGTTTTTATTTCAAGTTCTTTCATTATTTGGTGGCACTCGTTGATGATTTCATAAGGCATCTCATCAGCTTCCATTTGTTGATAAAATTCATCCATGTTGTAACCCATCTTTCCGATAATTGTTTCAATAAGTTCATCATTGAGATTCCTTCTACCACATTCGTAAAAACCAATTCTTTGCTTTGCAAAGCCACAAGCCAGACTTAATTTGTATTGAGAAATTCCTCGCTTTTCTCTCAACTGTCTTAGGGCCTTGCACTCTTTTGTTATATTCGGTTTGCAGAACCTTCGATCTCTTCTTTTGGGATCTTTTTCTTTTTTGAGACGATTTTTTTTGGATAGGTCTATATCATATTGACCAGACTTTATTTTCATAAGATCTTCAAGAGTGAAACCATAGCCACTGGCAAATGCTACAAGCCGCTGCTCATCAATTTTACCTCGACCATTTTCAAGTTTCTCAATGGTCTTGTTGGTTAGGTTAAAAATGATTCCAGCTTGTTTACGGCTTAGTCCTTTTAGCTCTCTCATTTTTCTCAAAATGATGGCCTCATCTTGAATTATTTTTTTATTGCACTTTTCTTTTTCGGGGGAATACATTTTCTCATCTCCTTTGCTACAAAATTTAAAGTTTTGTGCGACTTTTATTTTTCTAACTGCTCTGATTGGATGTTCAGAAACACACGTTTTAAAAGATGGATGAGATGGGCTACCTCCGGCACGGCAAGCGTGCGCTTTTTGGTAGAGAAATTTTTTTGGCAAGTACGCTTGCCAAAAAAAACTTAGTGAAAATAGCAATTTAGAAATTAAAACTGCTACGATAAAAAATCGGCTTACCCCAGATGCTACTCGGTAACCAAAATGGAACCTAAAAGGAACCAAATTTTGAATTTTTCTGAAATACTGTGAAATGCGCTTTGCTATCAACCTAAGTCATCCTAATGATTACAAATGTTTAAAATCATTAGTGTTTACAGGTTGGTTATGAATGAAAAAGGAATCGAATGGAGCGGGCAACCTGATTCGAACAGGCGACCTTCTGCATGGCAAGCAGACGCTCTACCAACTGAGCTATACCCGCATAATTGAGAAATCATGCTGTGCAGACTATTGGTAATAATGAGAAGTGAGCGTCTGCACGTCGAAAAGGTTTGCGCTAACGCTTGACCTTTTCTCCTCACTCCACCTCATCATAACTGCCAACTGGGCACTTATGCTGCGGTTGAGAAGCTCTACCAACTGAGCTATACCCCCAGTGGAACTGCCGCAATTAAGTGTTGGAATATTGCCGCTAGCTCTAAAAGTTGTCAACAATAAGATTGTAGTTTTCACTGCGTCGTCGAAGAGTTTATTAAGGCAAGCTTTCTTGTCAGAATAGGGGCTTTGCGTTAGTATTTCGCTACTTCCAATTCAACTCTAGGAACTTTTGTGGTTATAAGGTTTTTTCTGATCTCACTTTGCCTTTTGTGGTCGGTGGAGAGTGCTTGGGCCAATCGTGCGTGTGCACGATCGCCAATGATGGTGAAGGCCCTCAAAAAAGCGACGAGAAAATCCTGTGATGAGTTGAGCCTCTATGACATTGCTCAGGTCACCAGCCTTGACCTCTCCAGTATGAGTCTTGAAAAGGTTGAGAAAAGTGACTTCTACGGTTTTGAAAACCTCAATAAGCTCAATCTCTCCTTCAATAAAATTAAAAGCTTTCCTACTGGCTTCTTTGCTCTCTTTCCTAACCTAAAACAACTCAGTCTCAGATCAAATGAACTCATGAGTCTCTCTAGCAACACTTTCAGCAAGAGTTCAAAGCTAGAGGTCCTCGATTTGGGTCAGAATAAAATCGAGGTCCTACCTGTTGGCCTATTTCGTGGACTCACTTCAGTAAGAACCTTGGACCTCGGCCAAAACTATATTGATAAAATTCCTGAGGCATTCTTTAGTCAAAATTCAAACCTGAGAACCCTTTATTTGGGAGCTAATAAGATCACTGTCATTGAGCAGGGGGCATTCGCAGGTCTTAAGAATCTTAGAAATCTCAGCCTCTATGCTAATGAGTTACGTTATATCTCAACCCTTATTTTAAATGACCTTGAGTCTCTTGAAGAAATTTCGTTATCTCTCAATCGTTTGACTTGGGTGAGGGCGGACCTTTTTAGAGAGAATAAGTCCCTCAAGAGAATTTACTTGGGTGGTAACCCTCTACGCTACCTTCCTGGTAGCCTCTTTAGTGGATTAAACGAACTCGAAGAAATCTATGTGAATTACCTTGAGCTAGCGACCTTTGAAAAAACACTCTTTCATAATCTACCAAGTCTTAAGACCATTCTTCTCAACGATAATAAGCTAACTTCTATTCATGAAGATGCTTTTCATCCTTTTAAATTCAACAGTGGGGCTTACGTCAATTTGGTAAGGAACCCGTTGGACGACAAATCACAACAGATTCTGGAAGAACAGTTAAAGGGTCGCTACGCCTTTTAGTGAATGTTCTCAATAAGAGCGAAGGTTTTTCCCGCGCCTTTTGGTCTCTCTATGATGTAATGGGGAAGGACCACCCCGCTGACCTCTTTTTTCAAGCTAAGGTAGAGTTTTCTTCCTTCTTCTCGTGACAACATAAAGTGCATGCCACCTTTAACGGGATCTGGATGATGGAGGTAGTATGGCCTGACACCTCTGGTGTAAAGTGAATTAAAAAGGACTTTCAAATCCTCTTTGTTGTCATTAACTCCTTTTAGGAGAACACTCTGACTAAGAAGATTGATAGGAAGAGGTCTCAATCTTTTGAGCCCTCTTAAAAACTCTGGGGTCCATTCAGAAAGATGATTGGTGTGCAGGACCAAGCTAATTGCTAAAAACTGACGAGAGAAATGATTGAGGACTTCCACTAGACCTGAATTTATTCTGTTGGGCAAAATGACAGGAGTTCTTGTGTGGAAACGGATCATCTTAATGCTTTCAATTTTAGAGATTGCATCTAGCAGATCATAGACTTTGCTATTGCTTAGAATAAGGGGATCACCCCCTGTTAAGATAACTTCTTCAACCTCTGGATGGTGGAGAAGGTAACCTCTAAGATGGTCTAAGTTGCTTTTGAAGACATCGAGGTTTTGATGAAGCTCATTCTTTCTAAAGCAATAGCGACACTGAATTGGGCATATTTCTGTTGGGGTAAAGAGAACTCTATTTTGATAGCGGTGAATGATGCCACCACCAACAGCGTGACCTTGATCGGCGATAGGGTCAGTGAGTCCATCGTGTCGATTCTCTTGTAAAGACGGGAGGAATTGCTGCCATAAGGGGGAGCCCTCACCAGACTCTTTTATCTTTTGTGCAAAAGGCCTAGGGATAAAGAGAGAGTAGGGGGTATGGGGAAGTGTGGTTTCGAAAAAGGATTCACATTCTTCTTGCGTACGAAGAGCATCTCTAAAATCATCTTTCCAGGAATTTGAGAAGGATAAGGAGCTTTCAAGATTCATGTTGGTTGTTGCTCTCTTTGGCAGATTCATTGTTTTGAGAAATACCTTCGCCCTCCCTCTCAAGGTCTAAGCGGTGACGATATTTTCCCCATGCAGCGCAACCACGAATAAGGATAGCTCCATAAATAGACATACCTGTGAAATGGAGAAGAACGATGCTTGTTTGCTCCATTCCAAGCTCAGTTAAGGCATAATGCATCCACTTCAACAGAATAAGGTGAAGAACGAGGATGATTAGCTGCTGGAGCCTGTAGCCCAAATTATCTTTGTTGATAAAATTCATCGTTTCTTTTTCGCTTTAAATTAAGTGAAAGACGGTTTTAGGAGTTTTTAAGCGATTTTTCTAGGGCCTTGTATCTTTGACTTATCTCTTCAGCGTTAAGCTCCTTAACATCTTGAATCTTCGATAGAGCAAAGCTTTTATGAATATTGGTGAAGAGGCATAGACCATAGAGGACGTGGCCTTCAGGCATGGGAAGTAAACTAATAGGCTTTATTGGTCGATATTGACCTTTGTAACTGCCACCCTTGTACTTAATATCGACAACAATTTGGGACTCGGCCTTCTTTTTGAGGATGGCCAGAGGCCCTTTGAGCTGTTCCATGCTGTTTTTCTTAAAGTCCTGTAGGTTAAACAGGCGTGAATCCTTTAGTACTCCAGCAACAGGTCCTTTTTCTAAAGTTTTATTGAAGAGCTTGAGGCAAGCGAGAGTATCGTCTAAAGCCCGGTGGTGGTTTTCAAGTCCCAGATCAAGTTCTTGGGCCAAGGTTCCTAGTTTGTGGTTGGGCATTTCTTTAAAGGCCCGTCGGCTTGCCTTTACACTACAGTAAATGTCATTACGCCCAAGAGAATGGCCAAGCTGGTGCTGAGCAAAGAGTAAAAAACCCAAATCGAATTTGGCGTTATGGGCCACGATGGGCAGATCGCCTACAAACTCATGATAGGCGGGTAGAACTTTATCTAGAGTAGGCCTGTCAGCCACCATCTCTTGGGTGATACCGTGAATGTCTGTGGTAAAGGCGGGGATTTCTACTTTAGGATTGATGAGTTCGCAGAAGGTTTCGATCTTATCAGGTGTAACCTTGATAGCGGCCAGCTCTATAATACGATCTACTAAGGGCGAAAGCCCTGTTGTTTCGAGATCTATGGCGACGATTCCCTTGGGAAAAGCAGTTGTGAGAGGAGCGAATTCTCGCTGGTCAATATTCAACAATGTCAATCAGTTACCGGTGTGCGTTACCCCTTATGTTCGTTGACATAAGGCGAGGTGAATTCTAAAAAAGCAGAACTAAAGTCACACTTAATAACTTAAAAAATAAAGGGTTACAAATCCTATGAAAAAGTTCGACGTTGTTGTTATCGGCTCAGGTCCAGGTGGTTACGTTGCTGCCATTCGCGCTAGTCAATTAGGTCTTAAAACCGCCATCGTAGAATACGACAAAATGGGAGGGGTTTGCCTCAATAAGGGTTGTATCCCTACCAAAGCTGTCCTTAAGTCAGCTCATTCTGTTCATGAACTAGAAGACTTTAAGGACCTCGGTATCAAGGTTGAACTTAAAGGTCTTGATGGTTCTCAAGCTGTTAAGCGCGCTAAAGGGATTTCAGAGAAAATCTCTAAGGGCGTTGAGTATTTGATGAAGAAAAATAAGATTGAAGTCTTTAAAGGCAAAGGTCTTATTAAAACCAAAACGACAATTGAAATAAAAAGCGACAAAGGTCATACCGATACTATTGAAGCAAAGAATATCATTGTTGCCACAGGTGCCAACTACCGTACCTTCCCGGGCCTTGAACATGACGGGAAACGTCTGATTGGTGCTTGGGAAGCGATCAAAATGGAGAAGCTTCCTAAGAGTATCGGTATCATTGGAGCTGGTGCCATTGGCGTAGAGTTCGCTTACTTTTGGAACGCCTTTGGTGTTGATGTCCATATCTTTGAACTACAGAAGCACCTTCTCCCCATAGAAGATGAAGACTCTTCAAAGGAAGTAGAAAAGGCTTACAAGAAATACGGTATTAAAATGTCTCTTGGAGTAGAAAAAGTTTCTGCTAAGAATAATGGTAAAGACATCACCATTACGGCCGTCGAAAAAGGTAAGACTGTAGACTATAAATTTGAAATGGGTCTTATTGCTGTAGGTATGGTTGGGAATATCGAAAGTGTAGGCCTTGAAAATGTTGGAGTAAAAACGGACCGTGGCTTCATTGCCGTCAATGGAAACTACCAAACAAACGTTCCCAATATTTATGCGATTGGTGACGTTGCTGGACCTCCACTTCTCGCTCACGCCGCTTCTCACGAAGGCGTCATTGCAGCTGAGCATATGGCAGGGGCTCATCCTCATCCTCTAGATAAGATGAATGTCCCAGGCTGTACTTACTGTCAGCCTCAAGTAGCTTCAGTGGGTTACACAGAACGCGCTCTTAAAGAGAAAGGCATCAAGTACAGCGTTGGCAAGTTACCTTTCCAAGCAAATGGTAAAGCCGTTGCCTCAAATGAAACTGTTGGCTTTGTTAAAACTCTACTTGGAGAAGATGGAGACCTTTTAGGAGCTCACATCGTTGGTACTCAGGCGACAGAGCTTATTCACGAATATGCCCTTTTCAGAACAATGGAAGGGATTGATGAAGAAATTTTCGCGACTGTCCACCCACACCCAACTTTAGGTGAGTGGTTGGCCGAGTCAGTGATGGCCGCAAAAGGGCGCGCATTAAACTTTTAATGATTTTTTAAGGAGATATAGTCATGGCAAAGCACGAAATCGTCATGCCTCAAATGGGTGAGTCTATTACAAACGGAACGATCACCAAATGGCACAAGCAACCTGGAGATATGATTGAACTAGATGAGATTCTTCTTGAGATCTCTACTGATAAGGTTGAATCGGAAATCCCTTCACCAATGGAAGGGCGTATTGAAGAAGTTCTTTTCCCAGAAGGCGAGACAGTAGACGTCGGTATCAAAATCGCAGTTGTAGAAGACGATCCTGATAATGTTCCTTTTGGTGGTGGATCCTCTGATAGTGCTGGTAGTGCCGGAAGTTCGGCAAGCTCAGCGCCAGCAAAAGAAGAGTCAGCACCTGCCGCTGCAACAGAAGAAGCTCCCGCTAAGGCAGCTGCTCCTGCTCGAGGCGAAGGTCGTCGTTTCTATACTCCCCTTGTTCGCTCTCTAGCGAATAAGCATGGCGTAGATCTTTCAGAGCTTGAGCACATTAAAGGCTCAGGAGCTGGTGGTCGTGTTAACAAAGCAGACTTTATGGCCTTCTTAGATAATAGAGGCTCAGGGTCTTCAAAATCAGCGGCACCTCAGGCGTCAGCATCATCGGCTCCGTCTACACCAGCAGCACCTCAGCCAACAGTACCGGCATTCTCATCAGGTGATCGCGTTGAAATTATCCCTATGGATAATATGAGAAAGACCATCGCTCGCAACATGGTGGCCTCTAAGCAGATCTCTCCCCATGTGAACTCTATCGATACTGTCGATATGACCAACTTGGTGAAGTTCAGAGAAAGCTTTAAGCATGAGTTCAAAAAGCAAGAGGGTTATTCACTGACCTACACTCACTTTGTTCTTTACGCTCTTGTACAGGCCCTTAAGGCTTTCCCACAGGTCAATGCTTCTATTGACGGTGATAATATCGTCATGAAGAAAGATATTAATCTTGGTTGTGCTGTTGCTGTACCAGGAAATGGTCTTGTTGTTCCTAATATCAAAGGTGCTGATAACCTAAATATCACGGGAATTGCCCGTAGCCTTAATGCTCTAGTTGAAAAAGCAAGAGCCAAGAAGCTTACTATGGATGACCTCTCAGGAGGGACTTACACATTTACTAATAATGGTTCTTTTGGAATCTTGGCCGCTACGCCAGTTATTCTTCAACCTCAGCTTGGTATCTTCTGTGTGGGAACCATTAAGAAAACTCCAGTGGTCACTGCTGACGATGCCATTGCTATCCGTCAAATTATGTATGCGACTCATACATATGATCACAGACTTATTGATGGTGAGCAAGGTTCAAAGTTTCTCAAGCATGTCATTAATACACTTGAGACAATGGATCCTTCTGCTCTTTTCTAATGAGTTAAAGAAATTTTTAAAGAAGAAAAGGCGCCTCATGGGCGCCTTTTTTATTAGGGGCGAATGAAGTTGAGGATCAAGTCTTTGGTGATTTCAGGCTTTTCTCTTTGTACGGCCTGACCACATAGTGGGATTTCGACAAGGTTAAAGTCCGGACGAATTTTGAGAAACTCTTGTGGGTCTTCAAGAAGGTCATCGCTAGTTCCAGAGCTTTCTGCTTCTTCTCCAAAGATCATAAGAGTGGGCGTTGTTACATGTTGAGCCGCTTGAGAAAAGGGCCGTGTGAGTTGACCACCAACAAAGGCGAGGGTCGCCCATTGCTGGCCAGGTCTGAGGCCTGCATCTTGGATTTCTTTGATTCGCTGAGGAGTGATGAGGGAGTCATCATAAACAGTCTTCTCTAAGAAGAAGCGGAGGTTTTCTTCTTTATAAACAGACTGAGTGAATGCCCTGGCAAACTGATCGTTATTCATCAACTGTTGATAGAGTTGAAGTTGTTGAGGCATAGGAGTCGCAAGAGAATTGATTCCAGTAGGAGAGAGAAGAATAAGATTCTCTACGAGATCAGGTCTAAGGGCCGCAACTTTAAGAATGGATGTTGTTAAGAGTGATTCAGCAACAAGTGTTGCTTGTCCCTTCACCACCTCTTCTAGAAAGTTGATAATAAACTTATCAAAGAATTCCATGTCGTATTCTTGCTTTTGAAGAATACCATTTTCACCAAAGCCAGGAAGGTCTAAAAGAAAAACTTGAAGACCAGCACGATCAAGAAGAGGAGTAATTTCACTCCATGTTTTGTGAGTTGATCCTGCATAAATGCCATGAATGAGAACGACCTTTTCACCACCATTACGGGATTGGGGTGCTCTAAATTTAATATCACCGTAATTTGTAATGGGAAGTTGACGGTCAAGACCAATGGCTAGAGAACTAGAAATAATGGCGAAGGCCATTACCAAGGTAAAGATAAGACGGTTCATAAAAACTCCTTTTTTTATTTCCTTTTCAACGCTAACAGTTTGAAGGCGCCTTGAGAGGGTGGTGGGAATAAAGACTAGTTAGATCTTATTGAGACAATGCTGCTAAGCCTTTAAAATACTGAGCCTAAACTAAGATAATGTATTAGCCTGGACTAATGTGTATCTTAAAATATATGAGATTTATCTAATATTTTTACTTCACACTAAAGTTTTACGGGCGTATAAAGACCTAGAAAGAAACCTTGAACAAAGGATTAAAAATGAAGGTCTTATTTATCGTTATTTCACTTGTTGCTTCCCTTGCGGTCAGTGCGGATTACGATTGTTACCGCAAGGCCTTGGATGACTTTTCTGTAGACAGTAAGGCCTTCCAGGTTCACGATGAAGACGCTGCTGTCATGTTTAGCGATCTTCCTGAAAAAGCTTCTTTTAAAGCGATTCGTGAACTTGAAGCTATGCTTGGCTGTGTTGAAAAATCCTTCGAGATTTCAGAAATTTCCTGTAAAGAGGTAGTTCCTGGCAACTCTCTCTCTCGCGTCTGCTACGTCGAGAGCAACATGGGATATTTCTTCGTCTCAATGGACATGATGGAAGGGTTAAACATCGTCTTTAACCGCTGGGACTAACGGTTCCAAAGAGTTCGGTACTTGGCACCTGGGTCGTACATGCTGGCCTGCTTTTGGGTGTTAAAGTACCGATTGGGTCGAGGGTCGTTACCAATACCCGCCACGTATTGCCAATTTCCCCAGTTAGAAAAAACGTCATAGTCAATCAGCACTTTCTCAAAATACTCAGCACCCCACTTCCAAGGTAAATTTAAATCCTTAACCAAATATGAAGCAACATTTTGACGGCCTCTATTGCTCATAAAGCCAGTTTCTTTAAGCTCTTTCATATTGGCGTCCACAAAATCGTCACCAGTTTTACCTTCAAGCCACTTTTGAAACTTTTCTCTATCTCTCAAAGAAGGGAGCTCTTTATCTTTAAGACCATTGTTGAGAAAGAGTTTTACGCCGTATTTCTCATGGACCCAGCGAAAGTACTCGCGCCACCACAATTCAAATTTAACCCAGTATGTGTCCTGATTCTTTTTCACTTCACTTTCATAGAGTTCAACTTGAAAAAAGATACGATGAGGGGAGAGGCAACCTGTCGCCAAGTAGGGGCTAAATTTGGTGGAATACTCATGACCGATGAGGCCATTACGTGTCTTCTTATAGGTTGCAACGAGGTCCGTTTCAAAAGTGTATTGATGAAGTCTTTTTAAGGCCTCAAGTTCTCCACCTTGAAAAGGGAAAGCGGAATGACAATGGGCATCTGGAAATGGAGGCACGTCTATCTCATTTAACCCTGTTGAAAGTAGTTGCGGCCATTTTTGGGGTGCTTCAAGAGGAGAGTGAGGAGAAAAGCCCTTTTCAATTTTCTTTCTAAAGTCCGTAAATACATCAGGCAGTTTATTAACCGGGTAGGGAAGGCCCGCAAGAAGTCGGTCAGTCCAAAAAGATCTCACCTCAATTTTATTAGAGACTGCTTGGATCTCTTCTAATTCATAAGATGAATTTATGAGTGGGGTAAAGAGCTTGTCGTAAACTGAAAGGTTGACCTCTTTAAGAGGCTCCCTTAAAACCTCAAGTTTGAGTCCCCTTTCTTGTAACTGATGATCAAGCTGGATAAGACATTCCCAAGTGAATTTCTGTCTCTCTTTTCCCATTGCCTTTGAAGGGGCCTTGGCCATAAAAGTAATTTCTTTTGCTTGTTCACATGCTTCATGAAGAAGGGGATTATCCTGAAGGCGGTAATCATTTCTAAAGTAGTAGAGAATCTTCAACGCCAACCTCCTGGGTTGGTGTGCTTGGCGAGAATCTTCTTACCGTAGTTCTTTGTTTTACTCTCTTTTTTGACCCGCCAAAGAAGGTCTCTTGCTTTCTTTGAAGCTTCCTCATGATTCACAATGGGCTTGGGATAGTCCTTGCCAAGCTCAAAGCCATACATGGCCTCTTCCATAGGGGTGATTTCCCAAGGGGTGTGAATAAGTGAGCTTGGCAGACCCTTGAGTTCTGGTACCCATTCAAGAATAAATTCACCTTGGGGGTCTTTGTCTTGAGATTGTTTAATGGGATTATAGATCCTAATGGTGTGGATACCCGTTGTTCCTGCTTGCATTTGAAATTGGGGAAAGTGGATGCCTGGTTCATAATCTAAGAACATCTTGGCGAGATGCTTTGCTCCTTCTCTCCAAGGTTGCCAAAGGAGATGAGTAAAGAAACTTACCACCATAGCGCGCATGCGAAAGTTCAAGTAGCCCGTATCGCGTACACACCTCATGCTGGCATCAACAAGGGGGTAACCTGTTCGCCCCTCCTTCCATGCTTTAATGAGTCTTTTGTTCTTCTTCGTTCTAAATTGATCATAGACAGGGTTTTGATTTTTTCTTTCAAGTTCAACTTCCATTTCAAACTTTTGGATAAAGTGGCTTTGCCACTTGGTTCTGGTTTGAAATTGGTTGAGGCTTTTCTTATGAGGTGTATGGGGCTTAAGTTTATCAATTTCTTGGTTAATTTGTTTTATGGTGATATTGCCCCAACTAATATGCGCCGATAAACGGGAGCAGAAGTAGCGTGCCTTACTTGGAGAGGAAATATTGCCAAAGTAATTGGGAACAAGTTCTTTGAGAAAGTGGTTGAGGCGCTTATGGGCCTGAGTTTCTCCTCCTGTTTGAAACTGAGGGTCTTCAGTTAAAGTATCTTCCGGAAATTCTCGTAACCAAGGTTGTATGAAGTTGATACGTTCTAGGTCTGTCGTCCATTGAGGTGACTTCATCACCTTAATCCAGTGAGCATCCCATCCTTTCCTATCCTTTAATCCCCGAAGAACTCCATTGGTATTCGCCTCCATCCAGGGAATCTTGGCCTCTTTAAGAAGTCTTTTTACTCTAAGGTCTCTATCAAAGGTGAGGGCAACCCCATGTTCTTTATGGGAAAAAACCTTCCCTATATGAGTTCTTTCTATGAGTTCCCTAAAGAAGTCTTCTGCGTCCTTTTGAACCACATGAATGACCTTTCTCCCAAGTGAACCTTCCATATCCTCAAGGGATTGGCGGATAAAACGGCCATGGCGAATATCATAGTCGTAGTGAAAGAGCTGCTGAGGTTCAAAACAGTAGAGAACAAGGAGAGGAAGGTTTGATTGAGAAGCTAGGTAAAGTGGCTCATGATCCTGCCAGCGCAGGTCTTTTTTAAGCCACAGAACATTGATCTTTTGAGGAAGCTCCATCTCCTTAATATAGACGGAGCCGTGGTAAAGCCCTAATCCTAGCTGTTAGACTTTGGTTAGTCCCAGCGAGAATAGGTGATATTTATATTATCGAGGAGGTCTTTGGTGATGAAGAAGTAACCAAGATTACTCTCGACGTAGCAAACACGGGTGTGCTCTTGGTTACGGATGATTTTAGAGCAACGTGAGTGGCTCTTGCCATAGGGGCCTTTTCCAAAGTTGATATCACTTCGGCTACAACCCTCGCGGTTAAGAAGAACGCGAATGGTGTAGATGGCCTCTGCTAAGAAGTCTCTTCCGAAATCTCTATTGATATCATCAGTATGCAAAACAAAGGTGCTAGAGTCGTTGGGGTTATTTCCCATAAGAGTGTCTATGCAATCGTTTGGTCCCGCTTGAATCCCTTGGCTAAGGAAGACGAGAAGGGCAAGGGCAATTAACGATTTAACAACAGTCATGCGTGTGCTCCAAGTTGTATTGAGTGTCTCTAAAGTGTCTGTCTCTGTACTTATCTTCTACCGAATCCAGCCTAATACTGTAAAGGGAGACCTATTAGGTTCGTCTTGTGAAACGAGATATTAGGGGGTTTGTGTGTTGCGCAAAAATATTGTTTTTGCGTTAAATTAGGCGTGACTTAAAAAAAGTATTAGTAAAACTACTAAAAAATAGATATGAAAAGGACATTGGCAATGAGCAAAGGACAATGTGTGAAAACTTTTCTTTCTTTGATTATTCTCTTAGTTGCTTTCTCTTCCGGAGCTTCTGAGTCTTACTACCCATCAGAATATCAAAGTGCTTTTAAGAGACGCACTTTCAAAGATGAAACTCTTAAAGAAAAGCTCTTCGTCCTCATGAGTTCCGTTCATATCTACAAGTCAGGTCGTAATGATGAAATTGCACCCCACTGCACTGGTGAGGGAAAGTGTTACGAGCACCGTGCGATTGGTTATAGAGGCGCACGTAAAGTTCTTTTTGGAAAGATTCACCTTAAAGAAGATTCTCAGGGTTACTACGTTGAGGATGTTTATTGCCGTAAGAAAATTAGAAGAAGCATGACCAATATTGGTCCCAATGTTATTCCCAAAAACTCAATTATCAACTGTGAGCATACTTGGCCTCAATCTCGCTTCAACCGCTCTTTTAGTAAGGGTTTACAAAAGTCTGACCTTCACCACCTCTATCCTACAGATAGTCGTGCCAACTCTACCCGTGGCAATAACGAATTTGCTGAAGTCGATGGGGAAGAGCTTGATAATTGTGATGGTTCTTATGTCGGAGTAGAGAAGTGGCAAGGAGCATACTTTGAGCCACCAGATGAGCACAAAGGAAATGTCGCTCGTGCTCTCTTTTACTTCTCTGTAAGATATAAACTTAAGATTTCAGCCCAAGAGGAAGAGTATCTAAGACGCTGGCATCGCCTTGATCCTGTTGATCAAGACGAGCGTGATCGCAATGACCTCATCCACAAGGTTCAAGGGAATCGCAACCCTTTTATCGACTACCCCGAATTAGTTTCAGCGATTAATAACTTCTAACTTTAAGAAGCTTCCTTTTCTTTATTGTTATCGGCCTCTATTTCAGAG
>JAUIBX010000044.1 GCA_030427595.1 Bacteriovoracia bacterium
GGTAAATTTTTTAAAGCTAGGGGCGGTTGAGGTTATCAGAGACTTTTAGTCAACCATGGTGATGGCCGCAGTGATCTTCGCTCGTAAAAGATCATTGGCACCATTAAAGGAATCTTTCAAAACGTCCTCAAGGCCGTTCATACGTTGAAGAACATTCTTAAGTTCGATTAAGCGAGGAACTTTGAGATTTTGAAGAATTCCTAAGAGTGGATATTGGCCCGCTTGAGACAAGATAAATTCAATGAAGAGAAGGAGCTCTTTTTCAGCATAGAATTTAATGAGGCATTGGTCTTGCTGATCATGGGATTGAGCTCTTGCATAGACTTCAAGCACAGAACCACTGATCTCCTCGCGCAATTGAAGTCCAGATAGTGGTCTTTGGAGATCTTCCTTTCTTTCAATGAGAAGCTCAGTGTAGACCTCTTCATTGGGATAAACACTGACCGTTTCGAGATGAACAAGTTCATTTTTTACGGAAGGGTTCGCAAAGAGAGGTTTTTCCTCCTCACTTTCGATCTCCTCTAAGGCCGACTTAAAGAGGGCCTTGATATGACCAAGAAGACTTAAATAGGTCCAGGTGTGGCCTTTTTCTTTACTTTGAAGATCTGAAAGTTCTTTCTCAAAGGTTTGCTTGATACTTTCAGGCTCCATATGAAGGAGTTCATCCTTTGTCATATTCAAGAAGGAACATTGTTCAAAGCTTGTGCCTTGAAGCTCATGACCGTCTCCAAAGAAACGAGGGATGAGTAGCGCTCTTACACGACCTTTTAGTTTTGTTACGCCACCACTTAAGCAGATTTGAATGATTTGTTTTCCAAGGGGCAGGTCAAAAAACTCTCTAAGAAGATTGAGGTTGAGGTGAGTCACCTTAGGGGTCATTGAGTAATAGTGATAATAGGCTTCCCCAAGCTCCTGACGTTTTGCTGAATAGGAGGCCATAGAACAGATTTCTAAACTAGGATTGAGCTGGTCTCGGTAATCTACAATAAGAAGATATTGACCCTGCTGGTGACCAGAATTAATTCCAAGAAAGGAATCTGTAAGCTTTGACTTATTTTTTTGATTAACCTCTGAAATCGTAAAGTACTTCTCTAGAGGAACACAGCTCTTGGTGAGTTTCTTAAAGAACTGAGGGTGAGTGACATTTTCTTTGTCATTATTAAGTGAACTTAAGAGCTTTCCTTCAATAATGGCATCTTGGTGAAACTCCATATTGAGGTTGCTATCAATAATACGATGAAGAAGTGAAACAGTGTATGAAGACCTCTTTTTAAAGAAATCAAAGAGCTCTTTTACAATGCCCTCAAAGCGTAGGAATAGAGTCAACTCACCATAGAACCTAAAGGTGAAACAGGACTCTTGTTGGCCTTCACCATGAGAAGTTAAAGATAGCGGGTCCATATTGAAAGTGGATTGGCCTTTGGCAAAAGGATCACGCTTTTTCAAAATATAGATGTAATTGCTAATTTCTCCGCGCGCCTTAAGTTTTTCAAAGTCAAAGATGGCCTCGACTTTAAAATCTTTAAGGAGGGTCGCGACTTTCTTTGATTGGCTTGGAACAAAGAGCTTTTGCTGACTGAGAACAATCATATGACCGCCCTCAAGAAGGCTTGCCTTTTGCTCTTGAATTTTTTGAATCAAAAAGTGATGAGGATTCTTCTTAGGTAATTGGCCAACATTTAAAACCACCCGATCATAGGCCAGCTCTCTTTGATTAAAGAGGTTGAACTGACCTAGCTTTTGGCGCTGAGACTTTTGAAACTTCTCTTGAGTAATATCACAAATGAGTTTTCTGGTATCGAGATTATGCCTTTCCGCATATTGAACGAGAAAGGTGAGAAACTGAAGTTCTTGACCAAGCTTTATAAACTTTTCAGCACCAGGTTTTGTTGTCGAAAACTCAGGGCAGAGAATCTCTGACCATTTAAAGGCCATATTGGCCTCTTGGGCAAGCCAATGACTTTGACCTAGTGATTCAATATGAGAACCTACAAATTTTATATTGAGAATTTCAGGAGACTGAACCCCTTGTGTACGCGGGTAAGCGAAGCTTTCATTCTTTTGCCACAAGGGAAAGAAAACTAAGAGTTGGTTTAAGAATTGACCAAAGGCCTTGTGAGAAAGGGCATGACTGTAGCTCTTATCATCAAAGTTGAGGGACTTCTTACTCTTTGAAAAGCTTCTAAAAGAGCATAGTTTCATCAGCTGAGTAACGGTGAGCTTATGAATATTTCTCGCAAGCCCTTCCAACTCTGTCGCCAAATCTGCAGTCGGGCGATACCAACTGTATTGATTAAACTTAAAGGCCTCACAATAGATCTCTTGCGAGGAACCTTTTCTAAAGAGCTGTTGACTGAAGGTACTCGGATTTATGATATGGGCACGGGAATAAGAAAAGTTACTAGCCTTAGAAAAGGTGATTAGGAACTTCAGTCTGAGAAGGTAGTTGGTCGCGACTCTAAAGCTATAAAGCTCTCGGAAACCTATGACGTGTTTTTCAAATAAGGGTTTCTCTTTGCGGATTTCACGCCAGAAGACATCTTGCTTTTCTAGAGCTTGTGCTTGGCCTTCAGTAGGGCGAAAGGATGAAACCAAGAACTCTTGATGGATCGCCTGCTCAAGACTTCTTGGAAAATTATCGGCCCTTTGCAGACGTTCAATAGCGTCTTGCCACAGCTTTTCTTGAAGCTTCTTAATGGAAAGGGCACTGCCGTCAAAGAGAGAGCTGCCTGCCCAACCAGGAATAAGGTATTCAGAGGGCCGAAAAGCACCTTCAGCTTGGATATCATCAATGGGAAGAGGGGGTAATTGAACCTTGAGAGCGCCCTGAGTACTTGACCTTTCAGTACTGTAAGAAACAGTCGAAGACGGCACCTGTAGCCCATGAGGCGCCCTTTCAGCCTTATTTTGCTGAAGCCAAATATTTACGGAGAAGGAGCGTTTACTCAAGTATAAGCTCCCAATATTGTTGAAGATTCATTCTCTACTTTTGTTCTCTGTGTATGTTGTGGAGAAGAAATTTAACGTAGTTGAAGCCAGATTGTCATGGTGGAAAGGAGAAAAAACAGTTACATCCCAATTGTAAGACAGACCAAAAGAGACAAAAATATGACACCTAAATACGATATATTTGGTTAAAAAATGCCGCATCTCAAAAATCCTCACTCTCGCTTCTAAAGCCACCCTCTTTTAGGACCGACAAGACACATAAGTCGCACAATCGATAGCGTAATGCTGGAGGATTTTATGTCAGAAGAAAATGGAAATTCAGAAAAGAGCTTTAATGATGCCGAGCTGCAGGACATCATGAATGAAATTGAAAGCTTAGAGAAGGAGTTTGTAGAGGAAGGTGGCGTAGAGCCCACTGCCGAAGAGCCCGAAGCCTCGAGCGAGCCTCAAGAAACAGAAACTCCTGCAGCGCAAGAAGCTGAGCCAGAAGCAGAAACTGAAACAGTTCAGGCATCTGAGGAAAGCGATGACAGTGACGAAGGCGAGGATAAAGATCTCGTTAGCGAAGCTGAAACTTACGAAGAAGAGCAACCCCAGCCTCAGGCCGAGGTGGAGGTTGAAACAGATAATGTTGTGGCCATGCCTTCTCAAAAAGTTGAGAAGCCAGCAGCGACTGCACCTACAGGTGAAGGTTATATGCAGTTTTCTGGTCAAGGTGATATGGACATGCAACTTAACTTCCAATTAGGAAGTGAGACGGCAACTGTGAATATCAGCGGTGGTTCACTTAATGTCACTCTTGCTGGGGTAGAACTTCAGCTGACAGAGAATGGCTGTGAAGTGAATATGGAAGGAGGCGTTAAGTTCTCCGTTCCCTTGACAGGTGCAGCTGGCCAAGGGAAGAAAGCAGCCTAAGCGACTTTAGGACTAAAATCCCAACGATTGTGACTTTAAAATGACAATTAAAATACTCGGGGGACTGGCCAATGGCCGGTCCCTTTTCGTTCCGGGGGGTGATCAAACGCGCCCCACCTCCGTAAGACTCAGACGCAGGATCTTTGATTCCTACCAAGACCTCAGCGATTTTGATTTCATTGACCTTTGTGCAGGCAGTGGAGCCGTAGGTTTTGAGGCCTGGTCGCGTGGAGCTAAAAGTGTTCAATTTATTGAAACTCATCGCCTGGCCCGTCAGGCCATTCAAAAGAATATCGCCAACTTTTGCGACTACTTTCCTGAGGAGACCAAAGAACGCCCTCTTGAGCTTTTAAGAAGTAAGGCCCAGCAGTGGCGCCCTGGTGCTCAGTCGGAGCAGAGCATTGTCTTCTTTGATCCTCCCTATCAAGAGAAGGCCCTCTACAAGCAAGTGGTTATGCCTTTGTTGCAGGACAGAACTGTAGCCGAGCTGTGGCTTGAATCCGATCGTCAAAAGGGACTTCCTAAGGAGTATTGGTCTGAAAATGGTCATGAGCCCGATAAGATTTTTGAGCAGGGGACAAGCTATATTGCCATCTTTCGTTTTTCCTAACATTCTCACGAGCAAGCCCTTTGAATCATGACAAAGCAGGAATATCTTAGCTAATATGAAGTTCTTATAGCTTTTGTGTCCACCATGGAGACCCTCATGAAGACCGCCATTTATCCCGGAACTTTTGATCCTTTCACGCGTGGTCATGACGATATTCTAGAACGGGCCTTAAGGGTCTTTGATGAGATCACTGTGTTAGTAGCAGTCTCTCCAGCAAAGAAAGCACTCTTTAGTCAAAAAGAACGTGTGGCCATGATTAAAGAGCACGTGAAAGAGGAGGGCCGTATTAAAGTTGATGCATGGAATGGACTCATCGTTGAGTATGCAAAAAAGCATGGAATCAATGCCATTGTTAGGGGTCTGCGGCCAACGGGAGACTTTGAAATGGAATTTCAAATGGCCTCTATGAATAATCATCTCTATAGCGAGATTGATACCTTCTTTTTGCCAACGGGAGGTAAGCACTACTTTGTTTCTTCCTCCCTCGTCAAAGAGCTTTATAAACACGGTCGAGATGTCAGTGAGTTTGTTCCTCCCGCTATTCTCGATTGTTTGAATAAATAAGTAACGCCCAACCAAATAGAGGAGAGATCTCATGGAGTTGAGTTCAAGGGTTCAAAAAATTTCTGAAAGTATAACGTTAAAGCTCAATGCTAAGGCCACACAGTTGGCAAGTGAGGGAAAGAAGATTTACAACCTCACGGCAGGCCAGTTGCCCTTTAGACCAATGAGTGAGTTCGTTGACCTCATTCGTAGTGAAAGTGACTTTATCAAGTCTTTTCAATACAGCCCGGTCGCTGGCTTTCCTGAACTTCGAAAGAAGATCCTCCAAAACTTTGAAGAGACGAGAAATGTCGACTTGCAAAATGCTGTTGAAGGGGTGTCCTTTGATGCTGTGGTTTCTAATGGAGGTAAGCACGCTCTTACGAATGTTTTAGGTGCTCTTATTGATCATGGGGATGAGGTTATCCTCTTTTCTCCTTATTGGGTTTCTTATCCTGAAATGGTGAAGTTCTGTGGTGGTGAGTCCGTCATTGTTGATACAACTCCATTTGATGTCTTCATTCCTTCTATTGAAGAGATTGAACGCAAAATCAGTGACAAAACCAAGGTGATTATTGTCAACAGTCCTAATAATCCAACGGGGACTCACTATAGAGATGATTGGATGCAAAAGTTTGCCGAGCTGATGCTTAAGTATCCAGACATCACAATCATTTCTGATGAAATCTACTATGAACTTTTCTACTACGATCCGAGACCAACTTATTTCTATCAGCACAAACCAGAGCTTCTCAAGAGAACTGTTATCGTTGATGGGATTTCAAAAACCTTGGCCTCAACGGGTCTTAGAATTGGATTTACGATTGCTTCCAAAGAGCTCACTGACGTCATTAATAAGCTACAAGGACAAACAACTTCAGGAGCTAACTCTTTAGTACAAAGGGCCCTATGCCAATTTGATTTTCGCCAAATTCCTGTTTACCTCGAACCTATTAAGCGCCACCTTAGAGATAATGCAGAAGTTCTTGGCGAGGCCTTAAGTGAGCATAAACTTAGTCATGTCTTCTATCAGCCCACTTCGGCCTTTTACTACTTGGTGGATTTTTCACAAACTCCTGTCATTGAAAGGTTTAAGAAGGGGGGAGATAAAGAGGATTACTCTTTTGAAATCTGTGAAGAGCTTCTTGAAAAATATGGTCTTGCGATGGTTCCAGGCCAAGCTTTTGGCTGTGCCAATACAGCGAGAATGAGTTTGGTTCTAGAAAAAGAGCCATTCAAAGAGGCCACTGATATTTTGGTAAAATTCTTGCTAGAGGATTAGGACCTAAAAAGCATCCAGTGCAATTTCGGCCAAGGAGATGGAAATAACAGTACGTTTGCCCTCTTCTTGGCGAAAGCTTTGGCCTAGCTCAATACCGTAAAAGCCAACTTTGATATCAAGGAATAGGGCGCTGACACCAATACCCCAAGAACCATAACCGCCATTATAACCAGCGTAGAGATTGACAAAGGGAACGCGAAAGCGACCTCCAAGCTTAAGCTTTGAAAGGGCCGGCGTCGTCTCGTCAATGATATTGGAGTAATCCATCGCTAAGGTGTAGTCGATAAGACCAAAGTCTTGGTTAAAAGAAAATCCAAAATTAAGTGATTGCTCCTGATCGGGAACATCGACGAGGCCCTCTTCTTTACTAAAGCTCGTGTCTCCAATATCAAGCCAAGAAAGGCCAAGGGTGTAGCGAGTTGGGCCCGATTGGTAATTGTGTTCAAAGCCTAGGTCAAAGCCAAAACCAGAACCTTTGGAGTAGCCCAAGCTTTTGCGAATATCTTTATAGCTTTCTGAGTTTTGTAGGATTTCTAGGAGACTTGAGCCAAAGAGGTCAAAGTTATTTTCTAGCCCTTGGCGGTTCATAGTCTTAAGACCAAAACCAAAGGAGCTCCAGTGGCCATTGGGGTTTTTTCCAATACCGCCGTTTCCTGTGGTGATGGCATAACCGGCAATAAAGCCGCGATCTAGGCGGTAGCTGACATCGAGAACTGGGTGAATCGCATTTTGAAGATCCATTGATGTTTTCGAGACAGCAAAGAAGTTAAAACCAAAGTTCATCATCTTCACTGTTGGAGCAGCTCCGACTTCTAGATAGACTGGGTAACCTAAAACTCTATTGGCAATAGGGGCGGGGTCGTTTGGGAAGTTTTGAAATCGATCGGATACACCAATGCTGGGATTATCAAAGCTTAACTCTTTATCAAGAACATCGGGGAGGCCAATATTGGCCTTAAGCGGAACCAGGGTCACGCCATTGTGACGACCAAGGGCCGCAGGATTATAAAAGAGCGTCATCTCATCATCGGCAACAGCAGTGTAGGCATCTCCCATAAGGAGACCTTCAGAGCTGCGATTGAGGTAGCTAAACTCAGCCTGAGTGCGCCAGCTCAAAAAGAAAATGGTCACCAAAAGTAATGAGCGCAAAAGTGGCTCTCCTTAGTACTTGATCGTACGGGGTGGTTATTCAATAAATTTCCCCTTTTATTTTATGAAAGCATGGCATTAAAAGGCAGAGAGAAAACTTGGCCGCTTTTACGATATTGACCTAATTTCAGGGGATTTCTTTGCATTTCGAGACCAGTTTTCTACAATTTTGATAAGGATTTGCTTACCTCACTTTTAGGGGACCAAGCTTCATGGAGGAACCTATTGAATAAAACATTTGTTCTCGATACCAACGTCATTCTTTTTGATCCCCTTGCCATTAATAAATTCGGAAAAAATAAAGTGGTCATCCCTCTCGTGGTAGTAGAAGAGGTCGATCGCTTTAAGAAAGATCAAAATGAAAATGGCCGAAATGCTCGTCACTTTTCTCGTATCATCGATGACCTGCGAAGCCGCGGTCCTCTCGTTTCCGGGGTAAAACTTGATAATGGGGGAGAGCTCTTTCTCACTGTTGATACCAAGGCCTCAATGGGGGATAAGGCAAAGATAGACCTCAGTATCAATGACAATATTATTCTAGGTGCTGCTCTTGCTTGCCGTGATGCTGGAGAGAATACTCTTCTTGTCAGTAAGGATATTAACCTGCGCTTAAAGGCCGATGTCTTAGGTGTGCCGGCGGAAGACTATGGTTCTCAAGATGTTTCTCTAGATGAGCTTTATACCGGTCAAAGAACGGTAGAAGCTGACGAAGAGCTGATCTCCTTTTTTGAAAGTGAACGCAACCTCACCCTCAATGATTTGGGTCTTGATGGTGTTGATGTCCTTCCCAATGAATACTTTACTATCCAGTTGCCTGGAAATGAGCGACGTCGTGTCCTTGGGCGCTATGATGGTCGCCAACAAAAAGTTGTTCCTCTTATCAATATGAGAGAGGGCATTTGGGGCATTTATCCAAAGAACGTCGAACAGCAATTTGCTTTTGATTCCCTTATGAATGACGACATCAATCTCGTCTCCCTTGTGGGCAAGGCAGGTACGGGGAAAACTTTGATGGCCATTGCTGCCGGACTGGAAAAGACTGTAGGCGATGAGAATTACAGTAGGCTTCTCGTTTCTCGTCCTATCCAGCCGATGGGACGTGACCTCGGTTACCTCCCTGGGGACGTCAATGAAAAGCTTGGCCCTTGGATGCAGCCGATTTTTGATAATATGGACTTCCTCTTTGGCCAATACCGCACTGACGGGTCCGCTAGTTATGAGGACCTAATCAATCATGGTCTACTTCATATTGAGCCACTGACCTATATCAGAGGTCGCTCTATTCCTGGCCAGTATCTCATTGTCGATGAGGCCCAAAACCTTTCTCCCCATGAAATTAAAACTATTATCACTCGTGCAGGGGAAGGCACTAAGATTGTTCTTACAGGTGACCCTTACCAAATCGATAGTCCCTATCTCGATGAGGTCAATAATGGTCTAGTCTACGCACTTGAAAATATGAAGACAGAGGCCATCGTTGGTCACACCATCCTGACTCAAGGTGAGAGGTCTGCACTTTCAGAAGCCGCTTCACACCTTCTGTAAGTAAAGGGTGATATGACGTTAAGGTTTAAACGAGAATTTCTTAGAGCTCCCCTTAAGACAAACACTCTTTATCTTATGGAGGACTACGTTCTCAAGGCCTATATGCTCAATATTTCCGAGGGGGGCGTCCTTCTCGATAATCTGCCGAGTATTCCACCGGTCAAGGCCATCCCTTTGATGTTTCCTTTGATCGATTACCCAGAGTTTTCTCTCCTTCACCCAGAAGTTCTCTTTGGTCTTGAAGTCACTCAGCTTGATAAGAGAGTGATCCGTATGAAAGCAAGGATTGTGCGCTCATTTGAGGGCTTTTCAGAAGTTGATCGTATCTTTGTAACCAAGATTGGTTGTGAATTCGTCAATCCTCAGCCTCTGGAAAAGCAGCTCATTAATAGGTATGTTTCTTGCTATGCCAAAAACCTGATCTATTTCTTGGGCCTCTTTGAAGGCCGTGGTCAAAAGGCGGATAAAACTCAGCTCTTAAGAAAGACGGCCGAGCTCCTAGGCTATGACAGTGACATGCAAATTGCTCAAATGCGCCTCAAGGCTCTTCATGATTATCAATCTCTTGAGTCTCTTTAGCTTACTCTTCCTATCTTGGGTCTCTGCTAGCGAGGTTCTGACTCTAGGAACTTATAAGATCCCCAATTATGTAAAGACTGCAAAAGAAGGCATTTTTATAGATCTCGTTCAAAGAGTTGCGAAGAGGGCAGATGTAAAAGTTAAGATCGAGATCTATCCACCTAAACGAACAGTTCATAACTTCTTTCATGGAAAGCTTGATGGTTACTTTCCCGCCTTAGATGTTCTCAATGAGAAAGGCGTAAATAAGAGTGTGCCCTTTTATTACAAGAAGGACTTTCTCTTTTCCTTGGGAAAAGTTCCGAAAAAGAGTGAGGGTAATCAAAGGGTATGTTTGACCCGCGGTTACCCCTACAACCTAGAAATTATCAAAGATCAGTTTGAGATAATTCAAAGCTCATCAGATGAATCTTGTTTCAAAATTCTTGAAAAGAAGAGGGCCGAGGCCTTTCTCTGTGAATTGCATACGGGGATTCGAGCAGCGGAAAATTTGGGGATTGACTACTTTAAGGTCAAGCCTAAGGTGGTTTCTTCTTTGCCTGTCTACTTCGCCTTTCAGGCCAATCAAAGAGGTTTGAAATTTTCTCGCCTTTTTACTGCCGAGATTAGGAAGATGAGGAAATCCGGGGAGCTCTCAAAGATATTCAGCAGCTCCACCGAGAAGATTAAAAACTACGTTAACTTTGGTTACGATCCTACGCTAAAAAATTAGGAACGGGTGAGCCTATTCTCTAAGTCCTCTTTCATTTTAACGAGGCTACGAGAAAATCCTTGTGAGTGGGTAAGTCTCTGGCCCATCTCTTTAAGGATAAGTTTTGATTTCTTAATAATTTCTTCCGTTGAGCCATTTTTGTTCAACTCTTCGATGATGTGGGTGGTTTCATCGATGAGCTCAGAAAAGCTAAGGACCTTGAGGTAGCGAGAGAGTGAGTCGTTCTCTTTCTTCTCATTGATGGCCTGCTTCGCGTGCGACAAATCTACGACTTCTGCGGCATTAATTTCTTCATTTTTCACGGGTCTACTTTCCTTGCCATTTTTTTCCTGCGAAGAGGGTTTTGACAGGTTGAGCGCTGTTCTTCAAGGGACTGTTTTTAGTGGTGAACTTTTTACTTATGATTTTGTAAGAAATACTCATAAGGATGTAAGAAAAGCATGTAATTTCCACGTTTTAGAGGGCTCAGATGTAAGGTAAGAGTTTTGCTGTCAGAACTCTTTTCTTAAAAATAGGACCTAAGGAGCTGAATCTTCAAGGCCTTGGGCCTTTCTCTGACGGATCTTCTTATGGATGAAATAGCCTGTCCCTGCGGCCAAAAAGATGGTGAAGAGAATGATATTTCCACGCTTCACAATATCGATCACGGACTCACCATAGGTGTAGTAGAGCCAGAAAAAGAAGCTACAAGAAATAGTGCAAGCAATGAGGTCACTGATCGCAAACTTCCATGCATTCATTTTACCAAGTCCTGCCGTAATAAAGAGGGCGTTGCGAACACCAAAGGGAATAAAACGACCGATAATAAGAGTGAGCATGCCATACTGATGATAGAAGTCATTCACTTTATTAAGCTTGTCGGTAGAGATCATATTGGCAAAGAACTTAATCTTAAACATTTTTTCACCTAGGAAGCGACCTACAAATCCATAGCAGATGAGGTCACTAAGATAGGCACCAAGAAAAACTCCCAGAAAGAGCTGCTCTTTCATGTGGGGGTTCTTTATGGCGATCAGGGCCGAGCTTAAAAGCATGAGGTCTTCACTAACTGGTAAGTTGAAGCCGGCCAAAAGGAGAAGACCTAAAAAGGCATAAGGAGCGTATTGAACATTTCCTTGAACGAAGTCGAGAAAAGCTTCCATGAATGAACCTCTAAAACTTAAAAACCAAGAGAACCCTCTATGAGTTCTTCTTGATAAACTGAGAGATCACTTGAGCAGCTTCATTGATATGCTCTTCCAAAGTAAAGCCTGATTTTTTTCTCGGCTTCCAGCTATGATCTCCATCTTCTAACCAATGGAATTGTATCTTTTTTGACAGCGCATAGGAATCGCAATCTTCACGAGTGCCCATGGGGTCCCTTGTTCCTTGCACGATGAGAGCCTTGGTCTTGAGGGCCCTAAGGTGGTCAATTCTCTCTCCAGGCTCTTTGCCGGGGGCATGAAAGGGGAAGCCCAGCCCAATGAGGCCATTAATGGGGGCTTCATCCGCGATGAGGCTCGCCATGCGTCCACCCATGGACTTGCCCCCAATGAAGAGGGGACCTTGATGACTCTTTGCGACCTTTTCAATGACCTTGTTCCAAGTTTCTAGTAGAGCCTTTTGAGGGTTAGGAGGTCGCTTTTTACCGTTTTCCCTTCTTTCCACCATATAGGGGAACTCGAAGCGAACAACCTGAATACCTTCCGTAACCAAGGCCTTTGTAAGGTCATTCATCCAATCAGAATCCATGGGAGCACCTGCCCCGTGGGCCATGATGAAAATGGGAGAGTGATTTGTCCCTGCTTTTTTAAGCTTTATGGTCATTTCTTAAGCTTATTATCAAATACATTGAGGACATTTTTAGGGAGACTAATGGCCGGTTGAAATGTGGCCCCAAAGCGACCACCAAGGCCGCCCCATTGGCCACCTTTGACATCGAGTTTGTCGCTAGGCTTTGAAAGGTTTGTCATTTCAACATTTCCCTCAAATAAAACAATTTCTGTTTCACCCAAAAGGGCGGTTGCCACGAGAAGAAAGTCTGTTCCTCTGATTCCCATGGACGCCTGCTTTGTTTTAATATTTGCAGGCTTGCCTTTGGTCCCTGGAGAAGAGAAATATCTTAGGGTGCCCTTCAAGAGGGTGGCCGTCGAGGGACCTTTGTCTTTTTCAATTTCGTCAATCATATAAGCTGACTTGGGACCAACAATGACCTGTGAGTTGGAGTTCGTAAGGCTCAGGCGACAAAGAGACTGCTTGGCCGTAAGAATCTGACCACTTTCTTTGAGGATCATACCCTTTGATACGGGCTCTTTATTGTAGAGAACCTTTCCTCTTACTTGAGTGACTTTTATCTCGGCAAGAGTAGGGATGGTGAAGCATAGAACGAGAGTACTAAAAAGAGCTTTCATAAAAATCCTTTTGATAATGGTATTACCCGATATTTTAATGGGGATGGTTCTTTGTGGCTAAGTAAAAAGGCTGGATAGCTTAAAAGAAGTCATAAAAAAAGCTCCCTTTCGGGAGCTTCCTTTTAAAATATCGCTTAAACGGCAATTACTTTAGCTTAGAGAAGTACTCTTTTGAGCCAACTGGATCTGGCTTCATTGTGTCTTCACCTTCTGACCAGCCAGCAGGACAAACTTCACCATGCTTAGCAGTGTACTGGTAACCAGCAACGAGACGAGCAAATTCGTCTACGTTACGACCAACAGAAAGGTTGTTGATGCTCATGTGCTGAACAACATCTTGATCGTCGATGATGTAAGTTGCACGGAAAGCAACAGCACCGTCCATAAGACAGCCGTAGTCAGTAGCAATTTTCTTAGTAACGTCAGCAAGTAGTGGGTACTTAAGCTCGCCAACACCACCTTCGTCTACAGGAGTTTGAGTCCACTTAAGGTGAGAGAATTCAGAGTCGATTGAACAACCGATAACTTCACAACCAAGCTTCTTGTAGAGGTCAATCTTGTCAGAGAACGCCACTAGCTCAGTAGGACAAACAAAAGTAAAATCGAGTGGGTAAAAGAAAAGAACTTTCCACTTACCTTTATAGTCGGCAAGAGAGATTTCTTTGATGTCACCGTTGATTACAGCTGGTCCCTTGAAATCAGGGGCTTTCTTACCAACAAGTGTCCATGGAGTCGTGTTTTCAGTAGTCATAGTTTTCTCCTTAGTTAGGTTCCTAGGTTCTGATGAAATCCAAAACAAAATTTCTATAATTTCTATTTTAAAATATGGGTCATTTTGCCCTATTTTTAGCAAATTCACGATAGGGAAAGGCCTAGACAAGATCAAGGTGCCGAGAGTTAGAAGGGAGATTTTCTCGCAAATTACCTGAGCTTTGTAGGGTGTCTTAATTTTGGTGAATGGAAGTTGAACAATTCGGTGCCGTTGAGCATTAAAGTGTAAGAATTCTCGACACCTATGGCGTTGCGAACCTTGTATTAATTTTAAGTCACTTTTATTCTATTGGGCTAAAGAACTAGGCTCACTAGGACGAAAAGCATAAGTGAAATCAACAATTTTGCAGCTTCTCATCCGAGCGGGTTCTAGGCAGAATCAATTTGGCAGCAGCTTCAGGAGATAAACACAATGAACGACCCTAAAAACTTCCCTTCAATGCACATTCCTAATCCTATTGTTATTGAGCAAACGGCACGAGGGGAGCGCCAGTACGACATTTACTCTCGTCTCCTTATAGATCGTATTGTTTTTCTCGGTACACAGGTTAACGACACTGTTGCCAACCTGCTGATCGCCCAGATGCTTTTCTTAGAGCAAAATAACCCAGAAGATCCCATTCACTTCTACATTAATAGCCCTGGTGGTTCTGTTTATGCAGGCCTCGGTATTTACGATATTATGCAGCACATCTCTTGCCCTGTTTACACTTACTGTGTTGGTATGGCGGCATCGATGGGTTCACTTCTTCTGAGTGCGGGAGAGGCCGGCTACCGTCACGCTCTACCTCATTCAAGAATTATGATCCATCAGCCCCTTGGTGGTGCAAGAGGGCAGTGTTCTGATATTCAAATTCAGGCCAATGAAATCCAGACGCTCAAAGATCAGCTTAATGGCATTTACATCAAACACTCGCCAAAAGAAATGAGCAAAGAGCAAATTGAAGAATGGACTGATCGTGATAATTACCTTGATCCCATGAAGGCCGTTGAAATGGGTCTTATTGATCAAGTGATCAACCCCAAAGGAAAAGTAAAAGTCGAATCATAAGTATAAAAACTGAGAAGAAGAAATACCTAAAGAAAGGAAAAGAACATGGCCAAAGAAAAAGGCAGTTACAACAGCACTCTTCACTGCAACTTTTGTGGAAAGTCTCAAAAGGAAGTGAAAAAACTCATTGCTGGACCAGGTGTGTACATTTGTGATGAATGTATTGAACTTTGTAACGACATCATCTTTGAGGATTCTCTTAAGAATACTTCTAAAGCAAGTCTGGACAATGTTCCTAAGCCCCATGAGATCAAGGCTCACCTTGATAATTATGTGATCGGTCAGGACCGCGCAAAGAAAATTATTTCTGTTGCCGTTCATAACCACTACAAGAGAATTTCTCATGGTGGTGGAAAAGGTAAGGATGAGGTTGAATTGGCCAAGTCCAATATCCTTCTCGCTGGACCTACAGGTTCTGGGAAGACATTGATCGCTCAATCGTTGGCCAAGTATCTTAATGTTCCTTTTGCTATTGCTGATGCTACTTCTCTTACAGAAGCTGGTTACGTTGGCGAAGATGTCGAAAATATTATTCTTAACCTTCTTCAGGCCTGTGATTACGATGTTGAGCGTGCTGAAAGAGGCATTGTTTACATTGATGAGATCGATAAGATTGCTCGTAAGTCTGAGAACCCTTCGATCACTCGTGACGTATCAGGTGAAGGTGTTCAGCAAGCACTTCTCAAACTGGTTGAAGGTACAGTGGCTGCCGTTCCTCCTAAAGGTGGACGTAAGCACCCTCAGCAGGAATTCATTCAAGTAAATACCAAAAATATCCTTTTCATTGTGGCTGGTGCCTTTGTTGGCCTAGAGAAAATTATTGAAAAGAGAATGACGAAGCGTCCTCTCGGGCTTACGGCTCAAGCGAAAGATGCTGAGCAATCAGTTGTGGAAAAGCTTGGTGGTATTGAAGCTGAAGACCTTACAAAATTTGGTCTTATTCCAGAATTCATTGGACGTCTTCCTGTTAATGCTCTCTTACAAGAGCTTGATGAGGAAGCTCTTGTGAGAATCCTTAAAGAGCCTAAGAACGCCATTACTAAACAGTATCAAAGACTGTTTGAAATGGATGGAATTATGCTCGAGTTCGAAGATGATGCTCTTGTTGAGGTGGCCAAAATTGCCATCAAAAAGAAAACAGGTGCTCGTGGTCTAAGAGCAATTCTTGAGCAGACTATGTTGGATGTCATGTATGACACTCCTTCAAACGACAAAATCAATAAGGTTGTTGTTACTAAGGCGTCTATCCTAGGTGAAGAAACTCCCAAGCTATTAGAAGGGGAGCGTATTCAACCTAAACCAGAAGAGAGTTCCTCTTTTGGGGCAAAAAAGTCGATTGAATCCGCCTAAACCCCTCGGTTTTTCGGGTATCAGGCTAAAAATTTTTCAACTCACAAAAGCTGTCATTTCTTATGACAGCTTTTTTTTTGCCCAAAAATGGTGGAAGAGCCCTTCTGGAGGGGCTTTGAGTCACTTAGACGATGTCTAACTGGCCGTAAACAGAAAGTTTTTCTGGGAAATATCGGCCCGTAATTTTTTTTTGAATTCAATCCAGAAATAAGGGTAAAATATTGTTAAGACCTCAAAGTCCGCTGAGTCATGGAGGAATCACGGTTTTGGTAAAGGGTCTGTCGTACAGGAGGTACAATGTCTGGAAAATCGAACGAGAGTAATAACCGCTTTCCTCTACTCCCGCTTAGAGATGTTATCATCTTTCCCCACATGGTGGTCCCCCTCTTTGTAGGTCGTGAAAAATCGATCGCAGCTCTTGAGGAAGCCGCTAAGAACAACAACGAACTTTTTCTAGTTACCCAAAAGGATGCTTCAGTTCTGAATCCAGATCGAGAAGATATCTATAATGTAGGGACTGTGGTTAACATCATTCAGATGTTAAGACTTCCAGACAACACAGTAAAAGTCCTTATAGAAGGGAAGTACAGAGCTCGCATTGATGAGTTTGAAGCCAACTCTGAAGGCTACTGGGCCTCTGTTACGAAGTGCCTTTCTTCTACAGACAGTGCCGTAAACCTCGAAGCGACGATGAGAAGTATCAAAGCGGTCTTCGAGCAATATGTAAAACTTAATAAGAGAATTCCACCTGAACTCCTTATGAGTATCAGTTCAATCACTGATCCTTCTCGTTTGGCGGATATTATCGTTGCCCACCTGACAATGAATATCCCTGAGAAGCAAGATATTCTCGAGGCGACTGATGTTGAAAAAAGACTTCGTCTTCTTCTAGAGAAAATGCAAGGTGAGATTGAAATCATTAATGTTGAGCGCAGAATCCGTTCTCGCGTTAAGACTCAAATGGAAAAGAGTCAAAAAGAGTACTACCTTAATGAGCAAATGAATGCCATCCAAAAGGAACTTGGCCATAAAGATGAAAAGTCTGAGATCCAAGAGATGGAAGAAAAGCTTGAAGCGAAGAATATGCCACAAGAGGCACGCGATAAGGTAAGAAAAGAAATCAAAAAACTTAAGTCTATGTCACCTATGTCAGCGGAAGCTGCTGTGGTGAGGAATTACGTGGATTGGATGTTAAACCTTCCATGGTTTGAGTACACAGAGGATAACAACTCAGTTAAACACGCACGTGAAGTTTTGGAAGAGCACCACTACGGCATGAAAGATGTTAAGGACAGAATTGTCGAATATCTTGCTGTACGTTCTCTTCTTAAGGAAGAGGGCAAGGGGACACTTCTGTGTCTTGCTGGTCCTCCAGGGGTAGGGAAAACTTCAATTGCTCGCAGCCTTGCCGATTCTCTTGGAAGAAATTTTCAGAGAATCTCCCTCGGTGGGGTTCGCGACGAGTCTGAGATCCGCGGTCACAGAAGAACCTATGTAGGGGCCATGCCAGGGAAAATTATCAATGCCCTAAAAAAGGCCGGTACATCCAATCCCGTTATTCTTCTCGATGAAATCGATAAAATGACTTCTGATATGCGCGGTGATCCGGCTTCAGCTATGCTTGAAGTTCTTGATCCTGAGCAAAATAAGAATTTTGGTGACCACTACATTGAAGTTGAATATGACCTCTCAAAGGTTATGTTCATTATGACGGCCAATGACCTTTCAAGAATCCCCGGACCATTGAGAGATCGTATGGAAATCATCAATGTTGCAGGTTACACGCCTCAAGAAAAGCTTCAAATTGGTAAGAACTATCTTCTTCCTAAGGCGGCCAAGAATAACGGTCTTGATGAATACGAAGTCACTATGTCTGACAAAGTAGGAATCGAAGTTGTTCGTGGATGGACTAGAGAAGCCGGTGTTCGTGGCTATGAGAGACTTCTTAACACGATTTGCCGTAAGATTGCTACCGATGTTGTAGAAAAGGAAATTGCTACTGGTAAAAAGTTTAATGTTACCTCAAAGCAACTTCCTAAATACCTTGGACCTAAGAAGTTTACAGATACAGACACTGAGCAAGAACCTACAGTAGGTCTTGTGAATGGATTGGCTTGGACTTCTGTAGGTGGTGAACTTCTTCATATTGAAGTGGTGACTGTTCCAGGTAAAGGCCAAATCCAAATTACAGGTAAGCTTGGGGATGTGATGCAGGAGTCAGCAAAAGCTGCTCTTAGCTACGTCAGAAGTATGAGTGACCGTCTTGGTATTGATGCTGAATGGTACGATAAGAATGATATTCATATCCATGTTCCAGAGGGGGCAACTCCTAAGGATGGACCTTCAGCAGGTATCACCATGGTGACTGCATTGACTTCCGCCATTACTGGAATAAAAGTTCAGCAAAACGTGGCGATGACTGGAGAGGTGACGATTAGAGGACGTGTTCTTCCTATCGGTGGCCTAAAAGAGAAACTTCTCGCTGCTAAGCAAGCTGGTGTAACCACTGTTTGTATCCCGGCCAAGAATGAGAAGGACCTTGTGGATATTCCTGATGAGATCAAGTCAGGCATCACAGTCGTCCCATGCACGAATGTTGAAGAAGTGCTTAAGGTTGCCCTTGAGCTTACTCAACCAGAAAAGTTCATGCAGGTTGTTGGGCTTAAGGTGCTTAAAGCTGACGATAGCTCATCTCAGGTCGCAAACTAATCTAAATACCTAATATTTTTAGGGAAAAGGGCTCCCATTGGGAGCCTTTTTTTATTTCATGGTCTGGATAAAGTGGCTATAAAGCGTTGACAATTTTGGGCCATTTCTTTAAATTGCCTCTTACCGATTCAAATCGAATTCGGGCGTGTAGCTCAGTGGGAGAGCGCTGCCCTTACAAGGCAGATGTCGCAGGTTCAATCCCTGCCACGCCCACCATTCTTCCCTAAATCCCCAATCATTCCGTTTTCAAAATAAAAAACTTTGGTCACGTACAGGCGTACGCTCCCTACGTTTTTGATTTCTCAAACGAAAGCATTGGAGATTTATGAAAGAATGGATGATTTTGTAAGCGGGGCAGGGATTGAAGAGAGAGAACGTCGCGGCAAAGGGTGAGTGAATAACGAGCGCTTTGTTGCGAATTGATGGCCAAGGAAGGCCAGCAAAGTGAACGGCCCCGTCTCCGGTACGACGAGCGTGACGCGAGGAGGGGGAGGAACAATCCCTGCCACGCCCACCATTTCATCCCCTATTTTATTAATCATTCCATTCACTCAGCGACTCCTTCTCGGTCACGCATAAAAATACGCTCCCTCGTCGTTGCTTATCGTTCATGGAGGCATTAGCAAAATATAGGCGAAATGCTTATGTAGTCGGCGGCCGTTTAGGCCACACTCCCGAAGCTTTTGGAAGATGGAGCGGAAGATGGTGCATACATGGCACCTATAAACTAAGAATAGAGCTAATCTTGGCCTTACAGATAGAGTCTTGGAACTGTTCGAGTTTGAATAAGTCAAATAGCTAAACCTATAGAGAACTGTGCCTTGGGGTGTAGCCTGATGTATTTATTGATTCTCTAAAGTTGAATTTGTAATAGTCGTAGAGAAAGAGGGCCTCTTCAGGTTTGCCATCGAGTCTGCCTTTTGCGGTCAATAGGGCTTTTCAAATAAACTTTTTCTTGGAGATCAAGTGCATATTCCTTCTCTTAAAAAAAGATTAAGAAAGGCTCCTCTCTACAGGCAACAAAACCAAAATTTAAGAGCTCTTGAATCAGATCTTTACGGCTTTCTTTTTTGTTTGAGATGTACTCATCGATGGTGATGTCATTCACCATAAGTGAAATATTCTTAAAAGAGAGCTTTTGAGTTTCTTGTTCAATCTTGCTGAGTAAGAGACAAAACTCAAAGAGGCTTGCCTTAAGAGTGAAAGCAAGATGAAGGTTTCCAGGGGAATTAAGGATATTTTAAAATATCTTTGCTTGAGATTCTTTCATTTAAGACAACCTTCTTTATAGAGTTTTATCTACATATCTTACTTTATCTCTCGAAAGATGCAGGCTCCTATTTAAAAAGACTCTACTTAGAAAGGATAATTGATTTGTTATAAGAGCAAACCCTTGACTCTAAAAATGGGTCTAACCCCAAGGGCAAACGAAAGGAGTTGGGAAGAATCACCCTTATTTTGCTGCCTGAGTAACTTTCCGGGCGACTCTTTAAGCCGCTTTAATCTTGAATGAAACTTTTTGGTCGGTCATTGGTTTTGTGAAAATTTTTACGTCTTTACCCTAAATTAAAATTAGCCATAATAGTAACGGAACCGGAAATTACTGAAATTATTCATCAACAGAGGATTCAAGGATGAAGCTTTCCACTCTCGGTCGAAACATTGCTTTCGGCGCTCTACTGTTAGGGGCAACGAATGCCCAAGCCTACAATATTATCGACCGTGCCAAGTTGATCGATGACCGTTTGAAGACGCAGGAGATGTTACGTCCTTTTGGTCATGATTTCATTCTTGATATCGGTGCCAATGTTACGCCAGATACTCAAGACCTTATTGATGAAGCGGATCGTATCGATAATCTCCAGGGTGGAAGCAGTATTGAGGATGACCTAGCTGAAGCAGATAGAATTTTGACTCCTTACTATAATAAAGAAAATCTTATTCGTGCCCGTGTTAATGTTGGTGTGCCTATTTTCTCTTTTAATGCCTATGGCTTTAATATTCA
>JAUIBX010000045.1 GCA_030427595.1 Bacteriovoracia bacterium
CCTCCCCATCAATGACAAAAGGTTTTTCAGTCACGGCCCCAACAGTTAGAAGAAGAGGCACTCTTGTATAAGGGCAAAGAGGAGCCCACGCCAAATCAATACCAAGACTACCAATATTGGTGATCATAACAGAGCCAAAGGGATCCTTGGGTAGGCCAAACTTTCTCATATCAAGATTAAGTCCATAAATAAGCCAAGAGCCAATATTGAGATAGAAGCGAGATAGCCACCAAGGAAGATAATTAAAAACTTCTAGATTTCGGGCCAACTCCCTATCTTCTCCAGTGCGCGCCCGGCTTGCCTTCTCCTTTAAGGTAGAGGCTATCTCATGAAGGGATAAATTCTCCGCTTTTTCGATGGTTGTTCCCGAGAGAGTGGCTTTTTTGACGGCATCCTTTCCTTCCCCAGGAATATTGACCTGATAAAAGAGAGTCACATCTTCTCTTAAGTAGATTTTAGAACCCCTAATCATGCCATTAATTTCTGGTCGTAATTTCATACAATGGGCGATCGCCTTCCCCACCAAGTGAGAGGGTGTCACCTTCACTTGATGCTTTTTCTCATAGGCCGGCAAGACCTCTTTGACTTCAGTCATATCAATTTCAATGAGACCATAAACTGAAGGGTCAGAAACTGTACGCCAAGTCCCCATTGCGACTTTTCGAGAGGGAGAGGAGTCATCGAGAAGAGTTAAGTTTAAATTTTTCATTAGGACTCCACGACTTCGGGTAAACCAGGGTCACGCATAATCGGGTTATCAAGAGAGATGAGGGTTTCTGTTGATTGAATTTCTTTGATTGCCTGAAGTTTCTCAATCAAAAAGAGATGAAGGTCTCGCGTACTTTTAGTTACCACTTTAACAAAGAGCGAGTACTGACCAGTTGTATAATGAACTTCTGTGATCTCAGGTATTTTTTTGAGTTTAGGAAGAAGTGTTTGATAGTCCTTGGCACTTCCTAGGTTAATACCAACAAAGGCCGTCACCTCTAGTCCCAACTTTCTAAAGTCTACAACAATTCGTGAGCCTTTTATGACCCCCGCTTCTTTCATTTTATTAGTTCGTACATGAATGGTTCCACCAGAGACAATCAACTCTCGAGCGATGTCCTGGTAGGAACGTCGTGAATCCTGGAGAAGCATAGAAAGGATCTGACGATCCACTTTATCAATTGGATAGGGAGTGTGGTCTTCCATTAAAAAATCCTTAAAAAAATCTTTATTTCTTTAAGAATATTTTAATGACTTTACCTTCTAAATATCAACCCGGTAGTTTCGTAGACCTTTTTTAGGGTATCTTGGGCCCTTACGCGCGCCTTATCAGCACCTTTTGCCATGAGATCTTCAAGATGGTCTTTATTTTTCATAAGATCATCATACTTCTCCTGAACAGGCTTCAGGGTTTCAACCACGAGGTCCGCTAGGTCAACTTTAAGATGACCGTACATTTTCCCTTCATAGTCTTTGCAGATCTCATCAACACTCTTATCGCTAAGGACGGAATAAATTGTCAGAAGGTTCGCAAGGCCCGCTTTATTTTCTGGATCATAAGTCACAACAGTGTCTGAATCAGTTTGGGCAGACTTAATCTTCTTTTGAATTTTTTTTGGGGAATCAATGATGGAAACGAAGTTCTTTTCGTTTTCATCAGACTTACTCATTTTCTTAGTGGGATCTTGAAGCGACATGATGCGAGCGCCCGCCTTGCCAATATAGGCTTCAGGCATCTTCAAAGATCCTTCACCATAACGATTTTCCCACCAAATCACGAGATCGCGACAAAGCTCCATATGCTGACGCTGATCCTCTCCTACGGGTACCAGATCCGCTTGATAGAGAAGAATATCGGCTGCCATCAATACAGGATAGGTAAAGAGACCAGCATTTATATTTTTGGTCTGTGCGGACTTATCCTTAAACTGAGTCATCCTGTTAAGGTTCCCCATAGGAGTTAAACAAGTCAGAATCCAGGCCAACTCAGCGTGCTCATGAAGATGAGATTGAACAAAGATAGTATTCTCTTCGGGGTCCAAGCCTAGGGCAAGATACTGCGCAAAGAAGCTAAAGCATCTTTCTCTTAGGGCCTTAGGATCTTGCTGGACAGTAAGGGCGTGAAGGTCAGCAATGAAGTAGTGGCAGTTGTAATCTTCTTGGAGTTTCTTCCAGTTATTAATGGCGCCAATGTAGTTTCCAAGGGTGAGGTCACCCGTAACTGTTGAACCTGAGAGAATGACTTTTTTGTTTTCACCCATGGTATGGCCTCAAAAAAAGAAGGCCACCTGTTTGACGAGGTGGCCTTTTATATAAACTTGGTTGCGGGAGCAGGATTCGAACCTACGACCTTCGGGTTATGAGCCCGACGAGCTACCAGACTGCTCCATCCCGCGATAAATCCTTGAAAACAGAATATTGCGTACTGGCGATACTATTAAATCTAAGGCCTCTTGTCCAGCCTCTTATTCGTAATACCTTGGACTTACGTCATTTTATAATCCCAAGAATTTTACTCCATCATAAATTCCTAAAATCATTGAGCTTTCTGGCGATAAGAGTATTGAATGCGCCAGTGCTGGCCTTGAATATGAACACTTGGGGAAGAATCATGATCATTAAACCTGCGGACCAAAAGAAAATGTTTATTGAAATCGACACCACTGAAATGACATCTGCTCAGATCAGAATGGTGAAAACTCTAAACTCACTTCTCAATCACGTATTGGTTACTGAAAGTGAAAGTGAATATTTTGATCACGCAGCTGAAGCGATGCGTCTGTGCGCAAGTCTGATTAAGCAGGCGAACTTCACTGAAGACATGAAGGCCAATGGTATCCCTTACGCTGAGCAAGTTCTTGAATACTCCATGGACGTCCTTCAAGATCATATGAGCCAAGCGAAAGTCATTTCATACGATAATTAACAAAACCACAAAATTAGAGAATAAAAAAGCCCTCTTAAAAGAGGGCTTTTTTTTGGTACGTGGTACTTTTTCAGAACATGCGTCATTTTATGACGCGCGTTCTGAAAAAGTACCACGTACCTATTAGAAACCTTTGATGATTTGAGCATGAACAGAAGCCTTTTGATCCGCTTTTTTCTTCATGCGCATTTTCTTCTTTTGCTGACGCTTTTGATGCTTCTCTTCTTTCTCTTTAAAAGCTCTCTCTCTTTCTTCAGCAGCAAGACGTTTCTTTCTTTCATCAAGCTCTTTAATAGTAGAGAAATAAGTCTCTCTTCTAAACTTAGAAAAGGCCTGATCATCAGCAGCTGTACACGGCTGGGCACCTTTTAAGTGAAGATTGATAGACTTCTTAGGTGATTGATAGTCATATTCTTTTACGATTTGACCTCTCTCATTCATCCCAATGAGGTTGAGAAGTTGCTTCTTACTGAGAACTCTATAGCTTCCCGGCTTGATTCCTTCTACAGTTAAACCACCCATAGCGACCCTTTTGAGTTTGTCGACGGTAAGGCCACAATTCTCACAGAGACGACGAATCTCTCGGTTTTTCCCATCAGTAAGACGAAATTCTAACCATGTTTTTGAGCGAAGCTGGTTTATCACACGAACATTCTTAGGTTTCAAGAAGCCTACTTCTGTGTGAACACCACTTCTTAATTTCTTTAAAATCTCTTTAGTCACAGCTCCAAAGACTTTAACTTCATAAACCTTAGTGACATTCCCACTGGGGTGAATGATATTGTTGGCCAGGTCCCCATCATTCGTCATCAGAAGAAGACCTTCAGAAAGGTAATCAAGACGACCAACGGGATAAATTCTTTCCGTCACATCTTGAACAAGATCCATAACGGTCTTTCTGCCCTCAGGATCATTAACTGTTGTCATAATTCCACGGGGCTTATTAAGAACCAAATAGATTTTCTCTTTACGGTTCATATCAACAGGCTCGTTATCAACCATAACTACGTCTTCTTCGGGATCAACTTTTGTCCCTAGCTCACGAATAATGGAACCGTTGACTGCAACACGGCCTTGTAAAATGAGGTCTTCTGCTTTTCTTCTTGAGGTAATGCCGGCATCGGCGATGACTTTTTGAAGTCGGATAGCGACTGCTTTCATGATTTCTCCTATCTGTCTCCCGACAGGTCTGGAATTAACCCCTATAAACTATAAGGAGCCTGCAATGTAGAACAGGCCCCTATTTAAGTCAATGAGGTGGACTATAAGTCAGTAGTATTTTCACCTTCGGTAGTGTCTCCAGAGGCACTAACGTCCTGATTTTCCATAAGAAAATCCAGATCTAGATCAAGGTCTTTGGCCTCTTCAGAGATCCTTTCGGCCATCTCAAGGAGCTCATCTTCTTTTTCATCGAGGGAGCCATCTTTTAAGGCAAGCTCATCATCTGGCTCCTCTAGCTTTTCTCCAGTCAGGCGCTCAAAGGCATCATCAAGGGCCTTGGCAAGCTCAGCGGCTTCCTCTTCGTTTTCATTAAGAAGATCAACTCCGACAATTTCATCTGATTCTTCACTTGATGCCTCGGATGAAAGGTCATTGGCCTCTTCTTCATTTGATGCCTCAAGATCAAAGTCAACTTCAACTTCGAACTCTTCCTCCTCAATAGGAAGGCCGGTATCAAGATCAATCATTTGGAAGTCTTCTTCTTCCTCAATTTCTTCTGGGGTATTAAAAGGACCGGCCGTGAGGTCATGGATAATTTGTGGATCAGCTGATGTGGTCATCATCTCAGACTCACCAGCTTCACTATTGGCATTAACAATCATTTGGCGCGAAACATAATCTTCTAAAATATCAAATGCTGTTTTAGGAGCATCACTACTCTCTTCTTCACTGCTTCCCTTAAGCTTATTCTTTTCTTGAGTCTTAAGGGCACTTGTGAAGTCAGTGTCTGCGGCAATGCTCTTAATTGAACTTGCGAGTTCATCTAGCTCGTCAATATCGTCAAAAACAAAGCGCTCTTTATCGCCATCATGGACGATAGTTTTTATATCAGAAATCTTACCCACATTATTTTCAATACTTTCTTCTAGTTCATGCTCGGGTGGCAGTTCATCAAGATTGGCAAGATTGAAAACTTCGAGGAACTCAGGAGTTGTGCCGTAAAGAACAGGGCGCCCCATTTCGTCTGAGCGGCCAACAACTTTCACCAAACGCTTGTCTATTAAGCCACGGACGATGTGACCTGAATCGACACCACGAATCTTATCCACTTCTGTTTTAGCAACCGGCTGCTTATAAGCAATAATCGCTAGTACCTCAAGAGCTGTTGGCGAAAGGACAAGTGAGTTTACCTTAAAGAGGTCTTGAACATATTTAGAGTAAGTTGCCTTTGTACGGAACTGATAGCCCTCGGCCACTTCAACTAAGCGCAGACCATGGTGACGGCTTTCATACTCTTCTTGTAAACGAGTAATCGCCTGATGAATCACACGAAGAGGCATATCTTCATCAATTAGAGACTTGATCTTATTGATCGGCACAGGCTTATCACTCATAAAGATAACTGTTTCGATGGCGCCACAAAGGGTTTCATTATCAAGTCCAGTACGGGCCTGCCAAAGGCTCTCCTCTTGCTTTTCATCGTCAAGATATTCTTGCTCAAGTTCAAGCATCTCTTGGCCTGGATACAAAAGGTCTTCCTCAGTAGGAAAACGTGGGTGAAGATCCCACTCCTCGACATCTTCACCCGCGGTCTCATAATCCTGTTGTTGTGGAGGAGTTTCATCAGAAACTATCTCGCTATCATTATGAGAGTCTCCCATCAGTGCGGCATTGTCCTTTTCAGGACCACTAATAGAACTTTGTTCAGTTTGATTTGTTTCAGTGTTGTCTGTGTGTTCCATGTCTCTATTACCTTAAAATAAGCGTTACTGTAGAGTTTGTGGTGCCTGCTCTTCCTGAGTGGCCACCTCTACTGCTTTATTGAGTGTCTCTTTTAATTCTTCTTCACTTGGCGTGCTATTGCCTTCCTCTTCATCAAAACCATTGGCACTTTCAACATCGAAATCTTCAAGAGATTTCACAACGGTTACATAAATAGGGCCAAAGCCTTCATTTTGGAAAATTGTCAGACGCTTAAGACGAGCAAGCTCTAGCAATGAAATAAAGGTGATAACCATATTATCGATATTGGTACCACCATCTTGCTCAAGAAGAGTCTCAAAATCAGTCTTCTCACCTTCCTTAAGAAAGGTCTTCAAGAACTGAAGCTTCTCTTTAATAGAAAGTTTATCTCTTCTTACAACAGTATATTTTCTCTTTTCTTTAATGATGAAGTCGACCATTGCTTCTGTGAGTTTCTCAAGCTCCATTGGAACGAGAATGGAGTTCACAACCGCCTTACGATTGATCTTTGGCTTAACAAAAACCTCATGACCTTTCTTGGGGAGTGCCCAAAGCTTTTCCCCCATTTTTTGGAAGTGCTGAAGCTCTTCAAGACGACGGATAAGTTCAGCCTCGGAAGTTATACTAAGGTCTGTATCCGTGTTTTCTTTGAGACGATTGACCTCTTCTTCCGTAATGGCGGTCTTCGACTTCAAAAGAAGGAGTGTGGCCGCCAAGTAGAGATAATCCCCGGCCACATCAAAGTTGAGATCACGCATTTGAGAAAGGTAGGTCAAGTACTGTTGAGTAATTTTCGTAAGGTTAAGCTTACGAATATCCATTTCTTCTTTTTGAACGAGGAGCAATAGAAGCCCCAAAGGTCCGTCGAAGTGATCCGTCTTTACCTGAATAGTCGTATCGAGCATATGTAAGTCTCTCTAATGCCGGCCTACGCCAACATGCTAATAAATAAATTCATCATGCCATTTCCAAAGAGGATTGCAGGCATAAGGAGGTAACTAAAAATATTAGTGAACCATAGAATAAGAATGAAAACGAAGGAGTAGCGCCCAAGCTCTTCATAACGGCGAGCTTGGTTGTAGTCCAAAAAACTTGTCACCATCTTTGATCCATCAAGAGGTGGAAAAGGGATGAGATTGAAGACAGCAAGAACGAGGTTGATAAGAATAGAGCTTCTCAGCATCTCCACAAGAATGCGGTGGAATTCAAAAGTCTCAGGCACATAGACAAAGACGAAGGCAAAAAGAAATGCGGAGACGACAGAAAGAATAATGTTGGCGGCTGGTCCGGCGAAACTGACCCAAAAGACCCCGTGTTTTACATTGCGAAAACGGCGTGGATCAACTGGCACTGGTCTTGCCCATCCAAACATCACTCCACCCATGGCCGCACCAATGAGAGGAAAAAGAAGTGTACCAATGGGGTCTGCGTGAACTGCAGGATTGAAAGTTAGGCGACCTTGGCGCTCGGCCGTATCATCACCAAACCACAGGGCAACACGGGCGTGGGCCCACTCGTGAAAAACGATGGCCATAAGAAAGCCCGGAAGGCTGATAGCTAAATGATAAATGAATCCCTGCATAGCCTTATAAACTTATCATTTCGCTACACAGGGTGACAATGGGCGCACGGCTAGTGACTCGTCACAGTAAGTCATAAAAAACACCCGAAGAGACCGAAATTCCTTTCCAGTTTCCTCGGGTGTTCTTCTCGATCACGGGGCCCCCAAAAGACAAATCCAAGCCCAACCCCATCATCAAGAAAGAAAATTAATTTAAAAAAGCAACTCTATGCAGCATAAGCAGACGAACAAGTTGAGGCCACTTTATCAATAAAGCCCTCAAAAACTTTAGTTCTCTCAAAGGTCTGGTGCTTAAAAATTCCTCTAAAATGACCATTGTCTGCTTGCTTAAAAATAATCATGTCCATCTGCATATCCTCAGTTGGAATGTGCAGAGTAAATTGCTGACTTCTCTTCAACGAACGGTGATCTTTAAAGGAAGTATAGAGACGACAGCCAAAATTATTGATGTCCACAATATTCACGGGGACAAAAACACCGTTTCCATTATCGAGATAACCCACATCATTTAAAAGGTAACGTGGCTCCAAACGAATACGATCCCTAGGAAACTCACGCTTTTCAAGAAGCTCAACATCCTTCATGCGATTGAGAGGTTGGTCACCAATAAAGCGACGATAAAGCCTAGTCATCACATCTGATTTCTCATGGGAAACCATGTGGTCGCTGCCCTTAACAACAACATAAGTTGAATGGGGACAAGTTCTCGCCACCTGAAAATTCTCATAGGGAGTTGTGAAATTATCAAACTCTCCCGAAATAACTAGCACAGGACACTGAGGTGCTCTCGGTAAACCATCCTGTTCAATAAGGCGGGCAAGATTAGCGCGGTATCTCGCCATATCTTGATTGTTAAAACTAATGATATTTTTATAGAGGTTTTCATGAACCTGTTCAGAGCTTGAAATATTATGGCGCTGGCTAAAGTTCATCATATTGAGCACGATACCTGAGGCAAAGCGCTCAAGCTCATTTACTGTTAACATATGCAGCGACTCTTCAAGCAGATGCTTAACTGAATCACGTAAACGAGAAGTGATTCCCCCTAAAATAAGTTTGTTCATACGATCGGGATAAAGAGAGGCAAAAGTAAAAGCGATGGCCGATGAATAGGACAGACCAATAAGAGAGGTGCGATCAATTCCTAAGTTGTCACAGAAAGTTTTGAGAAGCTCAGCATAGTCTTCAATTGTGAGATCTGGTGCCGCCTGAGGATTTCCTCCAAGACCAGGAAGATCCACCAAATAAACAGGTGTATCTTTAGCGAGGTTCTCAGCTTCATAGCTTAAAGAGGAAAAGTTATGGAAAGCTCCCCCCAGGAGAATGACAGGGCTCTTATGAGCATTTGTAGGTTTGGTAAAGCTCAGAAAGTTAATTTTCCAAGTACCAATCTCCATAATATTTGGATTCACCTTTGAATTCCTAAGGGCGTTATGATCATTTGAAGCGGCCATATGTCTCTCCCATTCGATAAGCACAGTGAACGTCATCAGCTTAGCAAAATGACAAATTGCAACAAGTCGCTATTTTCGGTCAAAATCGCCTATGTTTTTTTAAGGATTTGCAGGCTACTTGCCACCAAAAGAAGGCAAATCTGTTACAATGGACTAGCTAGAGAAGCCAAAAGAATTAGATGAAAACAAGGATGTTGGGCCTTCATGAAACAAGGATTGTTTCACTTCAAAAAAGCACATTTTTCGTGGAGTACTTTTAACAGCGTAGCTTTTGTTGTGGCCCTCATTATCACCACCTTGCCCTGCCACGCCGATGATCTTGATGACTTTCTTAACGATGCCCCCCTTAGCCCCGAAAGTGTCATTATTGATCTAGAAAATGAAGTTGGTGCAGACTTTGATGTCATTGATGAGCTTTCAACAAGAGAGAAGTCATTTAATGAATCTCTAAGAATTGAGCCCAAATACAAAAAGCCTCGGGTGATTGGCCGACCAGAAACCTTCACGGCCCAGCTAAAAAAAGGCTCTATTCTCTTTGATGTTAAAGATGGAAAGGCCTACACCATAGATAAGCCTATTGTGGTTACTGCTCAACTTGTTCTTCTTGGTGGTAACCGCGTTTTCATTCTCGATAAGAATGGCAAAGAACGCTATCAAACTCAGGCGATGAACGCCGTCAATATTGAAAGCACTGTTCGTCTTAATCCAGATATCAATCCCATTACTGTTTATTCCGACCGACCTGTTTTTGGTTCAAATGATAGTGAACTCAAATTTAGCCACTTTATTAGTTATTCCGTTGAGGCGATCAGAACAGACTACTTTGCCACAATCTTCAGGGGTGAAAGGCAAAGTGCAAACTCCAATATTCTTCAGGCAAAGAATTACTTTATGACAGATCGGTTTCCTATTCAGGTCGGTTTCAATATTAGCGGTCAGTTTGGTTTTTGGGAGGACCCCACACTCGGGACAATGACCTGGAGTGGTGTTTTTGCAGGTCCCTCGTTTATGAGAACCTTTTGGCAAAAAGATGACTCCCGCTGGAATATGCACGTCTCCGCCTTTACTTCTCTCTTTCATGAGTCTGAAAAAGCACCCGATCGCCACCGCTACTCCACCCTAGGTTTGCAAACAGAAATTGAAAAAGAGTTTGATACCAGTTATGGCCCCATTATTTTGGGACTCTCCTATAGATGGAGCCGCTCCTCCATCAAAGAGACAACAGAGTATTTAGAAAATGAAGCACTAAAAGGTCAGGTCATCGGCTTTGGTGCTTACCTGAGTTACCGTTTTAACTGGAGCGATCACTGATGGTTAAAACCACAATGAAGACACTGATTCTCTTTTTATTATTCACTAAGAATCTATTCGCCGGTTACGGCATTGTTACGACTCACGAAGCCCCTATAGTAAGAGACGTCACCCTTGACTCTCCCGTTGTTATGACAGCCAGAAAGGGCGACAAGATTTACATTCACGACAAATACTTTATCAATGGTCCCTTGGAAGTGGTCTATCGTGCTGATGATAAGCAAGGAGTGGATGACCTCAAGCTTGAAGACGATCAGGGTTACGAACAATTTTACGAAACCATTGATAAGAACGGTCAAACGGCCTACATCTCACGTTACTATGTAAAACTCATCACCCAAGATATTCGTGAATTCTCCCAGGCCGTTACTCCCTTTAAGCCTGACCCCAATGACTACCGCCTAACAGAGCCCTTGCCACCAGACTTCCCATGGGGAGAGAGGCGAACCTGGCGCTCGACTCTTAGTTTCCAAATGGGACCAGATATTAAATCAAACTATAACTACAATCGCGTCTTAACAGAGGAAGACTACACCAACCGCTATGGTCTTCAGATGAGCTACGGCAGAAAAGCAGATTGGGACACAGAAAACCGTTTCTACTTTGGTGGTATCTTTCATGCTTGGACATCAGCGGCTCGCTTTACCTTATTTGATGATCGCAAGGCGACTGAAGCACGCTCTCAATTAGCTCTTGGTCCCTACATTAGTTACGATCCTTGGCGCTACAATGGAAACCGCCTTACTATTCAAGGCTCCCTTCTTCTCAACTACACACGAAACCTCGTTAAACAAGAAGACCCATCTGGCTTTGATGAGGAGAGACTCTTTTCAAGCCTCTCCTTTAGCCCAAAATTTGCTACATTTCTTCAGTTTAGAACCCCAACCCCAGACGTCGACATCATTGCCGGTATGGATATCCAATTCTATCTCCCTCAAAACTTAAGAAGCAGCAAGGCACCTGAGACTGGCTTTTGGAATGAGTTCAACAGTGACCAAGACACGGTCTATATTCCTTTTACGGCCCACTGGTCACTTTTTATAGGTGTTCAGACGAATTACTAATGAGAGTTTACTTTAAAACCGAACGTAAAAACTTGATCAGCTCTTCCAAGTCTTCATCACTTCCTTGAAAGGCCGACATCTGAATCTTTCTTTTAACTGTTTTTTGAGGGGCCCTCAAGAAGGCCTTGAGTTCACCATCACTTTTACTTTGCCACTTTCTTAAAACCAAACGCATGGCAGGAGCTTTTCTCCCGCCAAATCCTTTGTGGCGATGACATTTTGAACATGTTTCAACATAGATTTCTGCTCCCCTTTGAAAGGGTGTGCTTACTCTTGAAAGAACAGGGTTCTTCACTGCGTCTTCATGCCAAGTCAGTTTCTTAATTTGGTAGGGGCTAACAACCTTTACGCCACTTTCGCCACCGCCAGCGATGATGTAGGCCGGTTGCCATTTAAACTTTCTTTTTAAGTACTGACTATATAGGCCACCTTTAGGGACACCTTGAACATGAAAAGCGATAAATGCATTTTTACTTTCAAGGGCATCACGAGAGAGGGTGACTTTGTAACCATCACTTGCTTCGGTCACAAGATGATGGGGCTCCTTAACCTCGAATGTTTTTTGAATATAAGGAAGAAAGTCTTTGAGATAAAAACCCTCATAAGTATGAAGTGTTTTACTATTGGGATCCTCCCTTTTGAGTGAACTCCACTTCTTTAAAAGAGGTTTAAACTTTTCATCACTCAGCAAAACTCTGCTTCCGTCAGGTAAGACCAGCTTTACCCTCTTGGCATTTTGGAAAAACTTCTCCTGAGCAAAAGAAAAGTGACTTAGAAAAATGAGAAAAAGCACAAAAGCAGTCTTCATGAAGTGAGTGTAACACCTCATTAAAAACCGAGTTTTTAAGTAGGGCTAAAAATGTTTAAAAATTAAACAATTTCGGACACTTAAGAGATAAAAAATGTCTAAAGAATTAATACAATGAGTCGAAAAGGAAGAATAAGACAAAAATCCAGGAGGGAAACATGTCAAATCAAAACACAGCTCTAGAAAACGAAGTCCTTTTTCAAAAACTCGGTCAAACATGGTTCATCTTTACAGAGATCCAAGGCGATGTTGTTTATTCTCAACTCCCAGAAGGAATGGATCCCTATTCAACCAAGCTTGAGCTTTATGATGTGATTGAAGACCACATGGTACGTGTGTCAAAACACAAAAGAAGCCCTGAAACGGCCGCTTAACCCATATGGGCGCACTTGATAAATTTAAAAACCTTTTTGGCGAAAAGGGCCCAACCCCCAAGTCAAAAAAGGCCAATCACTTAAAAGAGGCTTCAAAGAATGAGTCTCAAAAAGTGAAAGCTGATCAAAAAGGTTCCACATCATCTCATCGCGACAAGGCCGAAGTCGAGATCCTCCAAAGAAAAATTCAGGAGAGATTAAGAAAAGACCCACAGCTTCAAAGAAAAGCGGCGATGATCGTGGAAAACATGATCAACAAAAAGCCCTCCCCCAAAAATAATAAAAAGTAGAAATACTCAATAAATATTGGGGTTAGTCCTGTACATAGGAGTAAATCTTAGGTGCAGGACGACCTTAATAGCGTTATTATGGCGGTAGAAAAACCTTTAGGAAGGATCATCTATGGCCGTTTCTTTTTATAACTTTCACGACCTTCATCACGACTCTTTAAAGAATACGATTAAAGAGCGCCTCAATAATATCATTGATAATAACGCCTTCGTTGAAGGTGAATTCAATACGGCCTTTGAAAAAGAATTTGCAGCAAAACAAAAAGCGAAGCACTGCCTCCTCGTTGCTAACGGAACTGATGCCCTTGAAATTTCCCTTCTCGCTTATTGTATAGGTCACGGTGATAAAGTTGGTGTTCCTGGTATTACTTTTTACGCAACAGCGGAAGCCGTTCTTAATGTTGGAGCTACTCCTGTTTGGGTTGATGTTGACCCCGTTGCAGGATTGATGTGCCCACAATCAGTCAAAAGAGTTCATGAAAAGCATGGTCTTAAAGGCATTATGCCTGTACACATTTATGGACTGCCCTGCCCGATGGATGAGCTTAATTCCTACTGCCAAAGTGAAAATATTTTTATTATTGAAGATGCCGCTCAAGCGCAAGGTACCTTTTATAAGAATGAATCTCCCGTTGGCGACTCTCCCAACCTTGTCACTTTTTCTTTCTATCCAACAAAGAACCTCAGCGCTTTTGGAGACGCTGGTTGTATTCTTACTAATGATGATGACCTTGCTAAGAAAATCGTCACCATCAGAAACCATGGTAGAGGCGATGAAACTTCCATGGGGAGAAACTCTCGCTGTGACCACATGCAAGCGGCCGTTCTTCACGCCAAACTTCCGGAGATTGATAAATTTAACAACCAAAGAAAAATGGTGGCCCAATATTACTTCAATGCTCTTCAAGGTCTTCCCGTAAAGACTCTACCGGAGCATTTTATTTGTCTCTCAAGCTGGCACCTCTACCCTGTGCAATGTGAGAGCTCAGAGGTCAGAGAAAAACTCATGAACTTCCTTAGGGAAAAAGAAATTGGGTGCACCCCATTCTATGAGAAGACACTTTCCCAAGAACCCGCGCTCGCACAATATGAGGGTGAGGATAAAAATGCGCGTGGCTTTGCTGGCCACACCCTTTGTTTACCGATGAACCCCTTCCTCTCTCAAAAGGACGTGGAGGAGGTCGCCGGCGCAATCAAAGAGTTCTTCTCCTAAAAAAACGCCAGAAAGCCTATAATTACTGGTTTTCAAGGGCTTAATGCCCATGACTTAGGTGGCCAAAAGCATCCTAAATTTGGTAGTTTGCCCCACTATGGGTAAATTCATGCATGGCCACTCTGATCGCATTAAACCGACAGAATCCGGACAAGAGTCGGCCAAAAAACACATTGAGAAGCTAAAGGAAAAAGGTAAGGATCGCCTCTACCAAGAAGACTTCCAATACAAGCACAAAAATCCTTATCACGACAAGCTCACCGAGTTTGATGAGTTTGTTATGAGAGACGATGAAGCCGAATCTCATTGTGGGAAATGGAATCAAGATGTCTTTGGTCGCGAAGCACCTCTTTGCGCTGAAATCGGTACGGGTTATGGTCACTTTATGCTCGATTATTGTGAGCAAAACCCAGAGGTCAATTTTATTGGCATGGATTTTCGCTTCAAGCGTTCTTACAATTTGGCGAAGAAGCTTTCTAAACACCCCTATAAAAACTTTAAGTATTTAAGAGCAAGAGGCGAGCGCCTCGAGTTTATGTTTGCGGAAGATGAGATTGACCGCCTCTTTTACTTCTTTCCTGACCCGTGGCCCAAGAAGCGTCACCATAAAAAGAGACTTTTTCAGATGCCTTTTTTGCAAGCGGCCTATAAAGTTTTACGCCCCGGTGGTACACTTTATGTAAAGACGGATCACGAACACTACGCCCATTGGATGGTTGAGCATATGGAGTTACCTGAGGCCCAGGAGCTCTTTGACATCAAATTAAAGACATTAAACCTTTACGAAGAAGCACCAGAACATTATCTGGCGAGCTTTCAAACGAAGTTTGAGAAGATTTTTCTTAAAAGAGACGAACCCACCCCTATAAAGGCCTTTGAACTGGTTTCAAAGAAGTAGAGACACTACATAAATGGCAGGAACAATAGACGAACTCATCGCGAGAATTAAAGACCTTCCCGTATCGGAAGTTCTTGAGCGCTATGTTCACACCGTAAGAAAGGGTACTCAAACCCTTGCCGTTTGCCCCTTCCATGACGACCACAGTCCCTCACTCAATATAAACGATCAAAGAGGTATGTGGTTTTGCTTTGTCGACAACATGGGTGGAGATGCGATCAAGTTTGTGATGCTCTATCGCAAGCTAGAGTTTATGGATGCACTCCGAGATATCTGTGACAAGTTTGGCTGGAACTTTGATGACTTTCACAAACCTAAAAAGTCCTCACCTAAAATTGAGATGGGTAAGAAGATTCTGACTAACACCATGAAGCTCTACCGTAAGCTTGCCCAGACAGATCAGTACCAGGCCTTTCCAGAGTTTCTCAAAAAGCGCGGTCTCTCTGAGGAAATTGCAAAAACCTATCAACTCGGTTTCGCTCCACCAAATTATGCCCTTTTTGATTATCTCTCCTCGATAAAAGACGAAAAAGACCGCCAATTTGCTCAACAAGTGGCCGAAGAACTGGGCCTCATCAAAAAGAGTAAATTTGGAGAAAGGTCCCACTATGATACCTTTCGTGAGCGTATTATGTTTCCCATTTGGGATCAATTTGGCCAAGTCATTGGCTTTACCTCAAGGGCCATTAACGATGAACAAAAGCCTAAATATCTAAATTCATTAGACTCCTTCCTCTTCAACAAGAAGAACCTCCTCTATGGCCTACACCTTGCAAAAAATGCCATTAGAGAACGCGATCAGGCGATTCTCGTGGAAGGAAACATGGACCAAGTTGCCCTTTATAAGAACGGATTTGAAAATAGCCTCGCCATTATGGGTGTCGCCCTAGGTGAGAGCTCCCTTGTTAAGCTGCTGGCCCTCACAAAGAATGTCGTTCTTTCCCTGGATAATGATCAACCCGGCTGGCGTGCGGGAACACGCATTAATGCTCAACTTATGGAAAAGGGCGTCACCCCCCTCTTTCTTGAGCTCGGAGAATACAAAGACCCCGATGACTTTCTCACTGCACGTGGCCGCGATGAGCTCGCCAAAAGAATTGAAGAGGCCAAGCCATTTATTGATGTGCAAATAGAACGCACCTTGCCAGAAAAACTTCCCGAGCTTGCCGAACGTAAGCTCGACCTTCTACATGAAATTTTTGAGATTCTAAGTCCCTTAAAAAACAGTCTTTCTGCCACTGAAAGAGTGATTCTTTATGCAAAAAGACTCGGTCTTCAGTCTGATTCTCAGGCCATCGTTAAAAGTTATGAGGAATTTTTAGAAGGACAGCGCAGGCCGATGCCAAAAGCGGCTCCTCTACCTCCAGTGCAAGATGATCCCCATCCTTCAGCTCCACCTCAAGAAATCACTGAAGAAAAAGTGAAAATCGACCGACAACTCACAGCGGTAGAAACGCGCCTTCTGCAAAATCTAGTCCAACATCCCGAACTCCTCCTACGTGAGGAAATAGCCGAACTCCTTGATTTTGTGGGAAATGATGAGGTAAAAGGGTATATTTTAAAGCTTCGCGAACTTATGTACGAAATCGACGAATCCGAATATGCATCGGTAGTTCAGAGTCTACTAAGTGACGATCATTACTCTGCTGAGTTAACGGCCGTAGTTGGAGGAGCACTCTATCGTTATCAAGAAACATCTTTGAACGATAAGGTTTCTCTCAAGATGATTGAAGATATTAAAAAGAATTTGCAGGTTGAGCAACTGAAAGAAGAAAAAAAATATTTAAAAGAACTTCATGGGCGTGCCCAAACAGAAGACGAGCAAAAAAATATTCTTTCGCAACTTATGCAAGTGGACCAAAAGCTTCTCGAACTCAGAGCTGGTCCAAGAAATCAAAAGAGTGCGCGCTAGCATTCTTTAAGTAGGGAAAAAGAACCTTAGGTTCATTTTATATAGGCCATACGCAAGGAGATTCAATGTCAGTTGTAGGCGCCTTTATTAATTCAAAAGAATTCTCAAAGCTACTGATCAAAGGGAAAGATCAAAACTACCTCACCCCTGAGGAAATTAATGACGCCATTCCCGCCAGTATCGTAGATCCCGATCAAATCGACGAGATCATGTTTACTATTCAGGAAGCGAGAATTGACATTCAAAATCAGGAAACCGACGAGGATGATGATGGCATCCGCTTAGACGGTACTGAAATTATCGAAGAAACCCTCTCCAAAGAGGAAAAAGCTGAGCTTCGTTCAGCATCTACTGATCCAGTAAAACTCTATCTTAAGCGTATGGGCTCTGTGGCCCTGTTGACGCGAGAAGGGGAAGTTGAAATCGCCAAAGAAATCGAAGAAGGCGAGCGTGAAATTATCCTTTCTTGTCTTAAGTCATCACACGCTCTTAATGAGATTGCTGATCTTAAGAATAAAGTTGAAGCTCAAGAAAACCAAAGTGAATTCGTTAAAGAACTTGTTCGTGGTCTTGATGATGATTCATCAACTAGAGAGATCAATAAGTTCCAAAAAACGATTTATGAAACGTGTGACCGTATCGCTGCCCTTCTCAAAGAAGTTGAAAACGAAGACGGAACTCTTAAGAAGTTCAACAAAGAACAGTCTGCAAAGATGGAAGAGATCGGTGTTACTCTTGCCGACCTTACCTTCAACAGAAAAATTATCAACAGCTTTGTTGAGCCTGTTAAGAAATATTACATGCAATTTCGTGACCTCTACGATCAACAAGATCGTATCTTCAAGTTTCTTGAAGTCGCGAATCCTGAAGAATACAAAGTTGTTTATGACAAAGTTATGGAAGATGACGACTTCAAGCGCAAACTTGCGAAAGACCTCTTCACAACTGACGCCAAAATTGAACAACTTATTCGTAACCAAGAAGACATCCTCAGAAAGCTTCGTCGTCTCTCATTAGACGCAGGAATGGAATTTGAGGATATTGAAAGAGTTTACAATATTATTCTTGATGGTGAGTCTAAAGCTGATGATGCGAAAGCTCGTCTGGTTGAGGCCAACCTCAGACTTGTTGTTTCAATCGCCAAAAAATACACCAACCGTGGTCTTCAATTCCTCGACCTTATTCAGGAAGGAAATATCGGCCTTATGAAAGCGGTTGATAAGTTTGAGTACCGTCGTGGTTACAAGTTCTCAACTTATGCCACTTGGTGGATTCGTCAGGCGATTACAAGAGCAATTGCTGACCAAGCAAGAACAATTCGTATCCCTGTTCACATGATTGAAACGATCAACAAGATGGTTCGTACCCAGAGACAACTTGTTCAAGAGCTAGGCCGTGAGCCAACTCCTGAAGAAATTGCTAAGCGTATGGAACTTCCTGTTGAAAAGGTTAAGAAAGTTCAAAAAATCTCCAAAGAGCCTATCTCTCTTGAGACACCTATTGGTGAGGAAGAGGATTCATCTCTTGGGGACTTCATCGAAGACAAGAAGATCATCTCTCCGGCCGATGCCGTAATGAGTGTGACCCTTTCTGAGTCTACTCGCTCTGTACTTTCAACCCTTACTCCAAGAGAGGAAAAGGTTCTAAGAATGCGTTTTGGTATCGGTGAAAAATCAGACCATACTCTTGAAGAAGTTGGTCAAGATTTCTTCGTTACTCGTGAACGTATCCGTCAGATTGAGGCCAAGGCGCTTCGTAAGCTGCGTCATCCAAGCCGTGCTAAGCTCCTTAAAGCCTACCTTGAAGGAACCATTCCTGGTCAGGACAGAGAGCAGTAAAAATAGATGAAATAAAGTACTAAATAGGCCCACATTGTGGGCCTTTTTATTTCCCAACAAATCAACTCTACTACTATTAAACCAATCGTCTATTATAACCCCAAAATGCGTTAAACACTTCTTATTCAGCACATACACGAAACGATTTCCTAAAGGAATTTTAAGAGAAGATCGGTTATAATCGGACTTTTAGTCGCCCGTTAAAGAAAAGGTCCTTAGTTGTCATGGTCATAGGTACTGCCTGGAAAATTCCCGACGAAGTCAATAGTGTTGCTCGCAAGTATTTTGACCCAACTCTGTTAACCGAATCTCAAAAATTTTTAAAACTCAGTAAAGTAAGCGTTTCCTTTTCAAAAGGTACACCTGAAACCTATTTCATTGTCAGCGGCATCGTTAAAGAAGATAAAAGCCACGAAACAAAGATCGTCTACAAGAAGAGACTTGAAGATTCTCCCGAGGGACCCATTTCCTCTAATTGCGATTGTCACAAGTGGAGCCCGGATGGCCATTGCCCACACGCAGCTGCCATCTTCCTGACTTATCATATTCATCTTCTTCATGAAAAAAACTTCGATGCGGTCTCAGAGAATATGAGCCATCCCCCTATTCCCTTAGAGTCCACCTTCGCTGTAAGCGCATATGAATATGGAACTATCGTAGGGGGAGCCCATCAACTTGAAAGAGCCCCTTCCAATGCGGCTTACTCAAGCCTTCAATATCTTTTGCATACAAAGAAAATCGTCAACTTCCCCATCCCTGAGCAATGGGAAGGGAAATTGGTTATTCAAATCACCTCTGTAGAACACTTTCAAGATGAAACTGGTGAATCAGACAACCTTCCTCTTCTTCGCTTTAAGTACAAGAAGGAGGATGGAACGATCATTAGAGAAATCTCTCTCTTTGAAAACCTCTATCTCTTTAACTGGAATACGGGTCAGTGCTTTCATTTAACGGCCGAGCTTAAAAACCTTGTTCAAAAGCTGCGGCTGCAAATGACCCACCTAGATGTAAACGACCTCATCAAGGTCACTCAAGGCATCTCTGACCAATTCCTTGAAGTCACTGTAGATGAAAAGCCTCTTAACGAGATTCCTACCTTTGATGCTTCAGCGAGAATCCATCTTTCTAAAGCAAAAAAAGGCTCACAAATTGATATCAACCTTCTCTTTATCGACAAAGAGGAGAACCTTATTCATGCTCCAGATTTTCTAAGGGCGTTTACGTTTAATGGAGGCAAGCTTTCTTCCTTTAGAACAAAGCGTGATGCCTACGACTTTGTCACCAAGTTGTCTGAATCCTTCCACATGGAAAATGATACCTATAAGACAAGTCTGCACCCCTCAAGTCAAAAGAACTACTGGCAAAACCTCATTGAATACACCCTCACCCAAGAAGACACTCTAATCTATAGCGGAAAGTCCCAAACTCTTTCTCGTTATAGCAACGTCTTCCTTAGAGACTTTTTTCAAACGCTCTTTCAATGCTTTGGTGATATGTTCTTTCGTTTTTCAAAATATGATAGCGAAAGCCGTGAGCTTACATATGGCCTACCGGCTTCTACTCTCTTTCAAGGACTAAGTGAGTTTCACACCAGGACATCAATTCATGGTGTCCAAATTTATTATAACCGTAATGAAATCGGCCGTTGGTCCTCAAAAATTCGCTTTGAAAGGAAGTCAACGACAACTAACTGGTTTGACTTAGAGCTAGAGGTCAACCAAGAGGACATGGCCGTTGTTGAAAATGTTGACCTCGACAATGGACTTGCCCTGACCAAAGACGGTCTTGTTCTTCTTTCCAAGGAGCAAAAAGAGCTTCTA
>JAUIBX010000046.1 GCA_030427595.1 Bacteriovoracia bacterium
TTCCTTCGCCAAAAGAGCAGCGTAGTTTACTCCGCTAGAGCACTTTCTTTCAAAAGCATCGGGACAATTCTTAACGTTCATCTTCTTTCTTTGAGAGGCCCATTCATATTCGCCCATAGTAACAACGATTTTGACTTCTACCCCTCTCTTGGCGGCCCTAACAATAGCGTCATAGATGGGACGAAGCTTAAGGCGAGTAGTGGCGATTTCTAGACGCTCTTTTGAGTTGTCTATGGCCTTAACGACTTCGCGAGTGAGGTGATAACCAAGTGCTCCTCTTTTCTTACTAAGGCGACCTCTTTTGATGACAAAGTTGTCACGATTAAAGGCAACACGAGCGATGCCAGGGGCTGTTCTTTCATAATCAAGCTCATCGGCAAAGCCTTTCTCGCCAATTTCTTTTGAAATATTCCACAGAAATTCAAACTCTTCTTGAAACTTTTGGGCCATCTCTCCTTCTTGATCAAAGAAGAGGATACTTTCATTGTAGTTTCTTAAAGAACCTAGGGACCAATTCGCTGATCCCGTAATAACGCTACCATTGGCACGGTCACCATCTATGACGGCAAACTTGTGATGCATCTTCTTAGAGGAAGCTAGAGCGCGAGCATCAATGCCGATTTTTTCAAGCTCTAGCATCTTGGCCAGATTTTCTTCCTTACTGGCATAACCTTCAAAGATAAGACGAATAATGAGGTCGCCTGAGCGAACTCTCTTTTGGACAGCAGGGCTTTTGAGATAGGCGATGATGCTGCTCTTGTCTGTGGCCTCAAGGTTATAAAGGGCCATATCAATACGATTATGAGCAGTCTTTAAACGCTCAACAATAGCACTAAAAGTGTCATCATAGGGGTGAAAGAGCGCTTCTACTTTAGCGAAGCTTGCGCCACTAAAGAGGGCGATGATCATAATAACGGTGATGAGCTTTTGTGTCTGTCTCATGTGATTTTCCTCATGTTTATGTCTCTTGCATCTAGTCATAACATGAGGGTTGCATATCATAAATGAGAACTATGGCATGTTGTCGTTCTCATTATTAGATAGTAGCCGACGGGCGCGAGCATTCCATAGTGGTCTTGTTACCGTATTGAACCATATCAAGAAAAAGAGGGTAAATTTGGCGACAAAGAGGGCCACCTCGACCATGGGCCAGCCTTGGGAGACCATGAAGAGGATGCCATAGGGCAGACCCATATAGAGGCCCCACAGGGGCGGCATAATAATGAGGGATTGCTTGAGACCTATAAATTGATGCGGTTTTGGCCTAAGAAAGAGGTAAGGAAACCAGATGGCGGGATGGTCTGAGATTTTGCCATGCCAATGAATTATGAGTTCCCAAAGATTCTTCATGAACTCATCTTATCGGCAAAAGGGCCTGGACCCAAGGAAAAGGGCCCAGACAATGAGCTTCTAGAAGCTTTGATGGAGGATGTAGCCACTCTGGTCAAGATAGAGGGCATCCCAACCGTAACACTCCTCGATATTGCAGGTGGTGACATTAAAAATGTAGCCAGCTACTTTTCCAGAATTATCACGAACAACCATGGCATCATTCTCAGTCGCCTTAGGAGAAAAGTTTACGACATAGGGGCTGTCTGGAAATGTCGACTCAAAGTCCCAGTCATTAGAGATATTCATCTCCAGTTTATTGAGGGTTTTGAGGACGCTCTTTGGAAGCTCTTTATAGCGAATAGGGAAGACCTTGTCGTCATCACCCTCATCCTGTACGCGCTCATAAGTGATGAGGTTGGTGTAGCGAGAAATAAGAGTTTTCATAAGGGCATTTTCTTTTTGAGCCCCACATTTAAGAACGATTTCAGTGATATCACCAACGCCTTCTCTGAGGTAGCGAAGATAGCCGGTAAACTTGGATTGCTCTCCTGAGAGAAATTTCTTTGGAATAGAGAAAAAGAAGAGGTGAAAAAGACCTCCACCAGTGTAGCGGGCATAAGAAAATTGTTCTTCATTCTCTCTTTGATTTCTAAAGAAGGTAATTTCCTCTTTACGAGAGATAGATGAATAGAAGGCCTCTCCGCTTACCATGACCTTGCCATTGAGGTCATCAATGCTGCCCTTTAATTGGGCCGAGCCTGTTTGATTATTCCCTTTATTTTCACAGAAGAAGTCTGTCGCCTGGCTTTGATTGATACAAAGAACTCCGAGCAAAAAGCTCAGTACTAGAGTTTTCATTGGTCCTCCTCGAATTTACACCATTTTTGGTTTATAGAACGGGGACAACACCCTTGGAAGTTTAAGGGGAATTTTTACAAGCTATGGGGGCTTAGTGGCCATGTAAGGCTTTGTTATTTAATGGGAAGTCACTATTTTGACTTTCAAATAACTTGTTACCTTTATTGCCATAGGGTGGAGGGAGGAGAACACTTTAAAGGTATCCAAATCTTTGGAAATCTTTCACGGAGGAAAGAACTATGCGGCAACTTCTTAGGTTTTCTTTTTTCATTAGTCTCCTTTTTGCACTCACCTCGGTCCACGCATTCAAGCCTATTACCCTTGATGAACTGAGCTCCTTAAAGTCAACGGTTGAGCCCCCCATTGGTCTTGGGACCTATGACTTTGAGGGTATCGTGAAACTATCCAACTGTAGTGGCTCCCTTGTACGCTTTAAGGGTCAGGGCCTAGCAGAAAAGGCTATTGTCTTAACCAATGGTCACTGTGTGAGTCGATGGTTTATTCGTCCGGGAGCGATGATTCTCAATAAGAGGGACCGAAGAAGGATGAGGGTTGCCGATAGTGCTATGAACTTCACTCACGTCCGTGCAGAAAAAATTCTCTACGCCACCATGACGGGAACTGATTCTGCTCTCTTTCAGCTAGAAGAAACTTTTGAAGAGTTAGAGCGAAAAGGCATTCGTGCTTTTGAACTCAGTGATATTCGTCCTTATAAAGACACTGAAATTGAAGTGATCTCAGGTTATTGGGAAAGAGGTTATAGCTGTCGCATTGAAGCTTTCATCCATGAAATGAGAGAAGACGACTGGGTTTTCCAAGATTCTCTTCGTTACTCGCGACCAGGTTGTGAAACGATTGGTGGCACAAGCGGTTCTCCTATTATTGAAAAAGGTAAGCGTTTGGTGATTGGTGTTAATAACTCTGGTAATGAGTCCGGCAGGGAGTGCACCATGAATAATCCCTGTGAGGTTGATGCCAATGGCAATATCTCTGTTATTAAAGGGGCATCCTATGGTCAACAGACTTATTGGTTCTATGATTGTCTAACAGATGATTATCAAATAGAGCCCTCTTTAGCGGGTTGTCGCCTACAGGACTAGCTTCTGTCAGGCCTTTGATATTTAAGATTCTAGGAAAGGTCATGCCATAATGATGGCATGACTTTTTACAACCATCCTATCATTAAAATTCTTAAGGCCGGTGGCCTTGATGCCCTCATCCTTAAAGTTCCTTCTCGCCATCAGTATCTCATTAGTCTCTTCGATGATGATTTCTATACCCAAGCAGATTTTGACATTATTGATGGTAAAACCAGATCGATGTTGACGGCCTTACTCAAGAAGAGTGGTTATAAAGCTAAAGGAAGTCGCCACTTTCTTAGTGAAGGAGGAGAGAATTTCTTCTTTGCTAAGCCAAGTCATACCCTAGGTTGTAATCCTTCTGATAAAGTCTTAGAAGCTTTTAAAGAGGGATCTTTTATTTTTTGTACCCCGACTCAAGCGCTTTTGGTTCTAATGGCCTGTGGAGAAAGAGTTGAGGCGGACTTTCTTCAAAGCTTTCTCTATCGTCACCCCGTTAACGTGAAGAAGCTTCTGCAATGGCAAAGACATGACAAGCTAAAGTGGGATAGTGGTTTGACTGAAGGTGAAGTTCAACGAATTTGTGATGAAGGTTTGAAAAAGAGAAAGGCCCATGAACTTGAACCTTTGGTCCTACAAAAAATTGAATAAAAAAAGTGAGGAGGCCTGGGAGTAGGGCTGGGTTTAAGACCCCCTCACTTTTTTAACTCTCTAAAGAGGCAGCTTTAGAGAACTTCACACTTTGTTAGAGGAATCTCATTTTGCAATTTTTGGCACTTTCTCATGGCCTTGGTACAGGCCTTAGATTGGACACCTGTGCCTTGGGGACCGGTCTCTTGAGCCGTGAACTTTTTAATATTCTTACCCCAGATGGTTTCAAATTGAACGGAACAAGTTCTCGTCACTTGAGGACGTCTTGGTGCTTTCTTTTGGGCCACGACTACTACACGATCAACTTTGATTCTTCCTTGCATGTGGATTTGCCACTTACCTTGATCTTGGCCCGGAGCTGGGAAAACTACACGGTGGTAGTTACCAGGACCTCTAAAGTCAAAGCGGTTACCATCAATCGTTTCAATACGAGATTCATTGCGACCAACTTTGAGGTAGGCTTCTCCAAAGCCACGCGCTGACTTTGCATGGAGGACAACACGCTTGAGGTCCCACTTTTGAAAGTTAATTCGAGGGTGCATCTTTTGAATTTCTTTTTTAAGGAAGATTGTTGATTGGCCTTGAAAGACTTGACCATGGAAATCGATGGTAAGTCGTTGGCGATTCTGCTGACCAGGGCGGGCCTGAATACTAAGGGCCGCAACAATCATCATAAGTGTCATAAATGTTTTCATCTTCTCTCTCCTAGTTTTGGAAGTTTTTCTCTTAAAACCGTTGTAGGACGCTCATAGTTTTCTGAACAGTCTCGTCAGGGGGAAAAGGCCTAAAAAGGCCCAAATGAAAGGCTTTCTTTGTTTGGGTAAGAAAAACAAGGTTTTAAAGGTATCAAGGCGTCCGCCACGTGGCGCACTTTCTCAATGATTCACTATGGCGTGGCTTATCGCGTAAGAATTTTTAGCATTTATATATAGTCTTTATGAAGGGGTGTATTTTATGAAAAGAAGAGAGTTTTTCCTAATGCTAGGGCTGCCCCTCATTTCTTTTAAAGGACCTCTTGCTGCTCCTCACTCATTTAAAAATAAACAGTCTTTTAATGAGATTGATTGGAAGAGTGCCCGTTTAAGTCTTAAGGCTTACCGTTCAGTTCAAAAAACTGGTCAATGGAAGCTTGAAGATGTTGAAGGTCAAATTCCAAGTGAAATTTCTGGTACCCTCTTAAGAGTGGGGCCTGGTCTGAAAGAAAATCATGACACTCGCTTAAAACACTTCTTTGATGGTGATGCTCTCTTTCAGGCCATTCGTTTCAAAGATGGTCAGGCAACCATTCATTGTGACTTTATAGATACTCCCCATAGAAAAGAGGAGTTGGAAAAGGGCCGTATGCTCTACAATGAGTTTGGCACCATGGCCCCCAAGCGAACACGTGAGCTTAAGAATCAACCCAATATTAGTATCATTCCTTGGCGTGGTGACTATCTTGCCCTCTCTGAGGGAGGTCATCCTATTCTCCTTGATGGTAAAGACCTCTCTTTTAAAGAGGTCCATGACTTTAAAGGGACTCTACCCAATAGTGTGGGTTTCACCGCTCACCCAAAGATTGATCCTGAAACGGGAAAGGGTTATGCCTTTGGTATTAAGCAAGGGGCGAGTATGGCCCTTCATATTTATGAGATGGACCCTGACTCTGGTGAACTTGAAGAGCTTTATCGCTTACCTCAAAGTAAAGTCTTTATGATTCACGACTTTATGGTGGGAAAAGACACCATTGCTTTCATGATTCCACCGGCCTACTTCAAGCTTTCAGATATTATTTTTAATAGAGGCTCCATGGCCGATGCGCTAACCTATGATGCTAGTCTAGGTAATCGCTTAATTATTTTAGATAAGAAGAAAGGTGGCTCACGCAGAGAACTCACCTTACCTGCGGCCATGTCCTTTCACTGTGGCAACCTCTATGAAGAGGGAGATGAGATTGTCTTTACAGTATGCCAAGCACGGGATGGGTCACTCTTAAGCTACATTGCCAATTGGCAAGAAGGGGTCTATGGAAATTTAAGTCGCCCTGATATTATTGAATGGCGAGTAGATAAGCTTCATGGGCGAGTCCTTTCAAAGAGAAAGCTTGCTTCTTCCCACGATTTTCCTTTCTTTAACCGTAACTATCTAGGAAAGAAGTCTGAGTATCTCTATGCGGCCAATATGGGCGATAAAAGTGATCCCATGCGCTTTAGTGGTGTGACAAAAATAAACCTAGCTGAAAACCTTTTAGAAAGATATGAAGCGCGAGAGTATGAAACTTTTGGTGAGCCTGTTTTTCACCCCTTAAAAGAGGCAAGCTCAGAAGATCAGGGTTATCTCTTTATTCCTGGTTATAGCGAAAAGAGAAATGAGAGTTTTATTAAAATTTTAAACTCTCAATCAATGAAGGAAGTGTGTTGTTTATGGCTGGGGGCCTTTATCCCTGTGGGCTTTCATGGCCACTTTATGAGCTAAGAACAGACTTGAGCTTCTTTAAGACCACTTCTTTGGTGTAGGGCTTGATGATGTAATCACGGGCACCCGCTGAGATGGCATCAATAACGATACTATACTCATTTTCTGTGGAGACCATAATAACGGGAATGTCCTTATAGTCTGCTTCTCCATTAATAAGTTTAAGAAAATCGATTCCACCACAATTGGGCATGACGATATCACAAAAGATCAGATTAACAGGTTTACCTTCCGCGCTAGCGAGACCCATTTTATTGTAGGCATCGTTGCCATCAATGGCCTTGGTGATTTTTTTGAAGCCAATATCTTTTAGAATAGAGCCCATGGCATCACGCATGGCAGGCATATCGTCGATAACGAGGGCGTGCTTTTCTTCCATATTATTCTCTATTGAGTATTATATTTTTTGGTAATTATTTAAAATTTCTTTCAAAGAGCCAAGCAGAATAAACTTCTAGGTTTTCAATCGCTGTGGCCTCACAACTTGTCATATCTCTAAGTGCACACAGACCAGCTCCAAAGGCCGCTATGTCATCACACAAGGTTTCAAAAGTTGCAGCGAGGTTATTGAGTTCACCTGTATTTGTGCCTGTAAAGGTAATGTTCAAAATGATATCGATAAAGTTATTAAAGAGCACAATCCCACGGCAAAGGCGAGTCTTATTGGTTGCTGCATCAGCTGTGCTGATGTCATCTGTACCGACAAAGGGAGCATTGGTACTATTACAGGTTCCCGATTGGGCCGTACCATCATTGAGGGCATCGAGAACTAGAGCGTAATTGGGGCCAGAGGTGTTGTAAGTGAAAAGGCAATTATTGGCCTCAGGATTAGTGCCACCACCTTTAACACCCGTTGCACTGGCATTGCCGTGATAGCGTAACCAACGACCAAAATTAACGAGGATCATATAGAGGGCCTGAACATTGAGGTTGGTGGAGTCACTTGTGCCAAAAACTTGTGAGCGACTAAAGCTTGAAGAAGAGGTGTTGCCACCACTATAGAGGATAGTGTCGATGGCCTCTTGGAGCTTGAGAAAGTCTGGGTCGGTAGCAGAAGTCATAAGATCCGAGGTGCTAAAGCCTGCCAGGGAAGAAAAGAAGCCACCGGCAGCTGAGTTTAAATTTGTGAGGTCATCGGCAAAGAAGTTGACGGTAGAGTAATTGGCTTCACAGGCAAAGGTCGAAGCATACACTCCTATGTAGCGGGCGTTATTGGCCTGATAGCCAACAGCATCGAGAGCGGCTCGAGCCTCAGCACAATTTCTATCTGTAAGAAGAAAATTCGCCTCATCGATAGCATTGGTTACTTCCTCTGGATCACCACCACAGGAACTGAGAAGAAGAATGAAAGTCCAAATGAGTAACTTTCTCATAAATAAATTCTACCTTTTTGCGAAAGGAGAACCTAGGGGAGGTACCTTCTTCCCCCTTTATTCAGGGGACTTGCAGCAACTCTGAGCCAATTTTTTTAATAGCGGATATGAATGCCGGCCGTCAGTTGGGCATCAGTTTTAAGAATGCCACGAGGGGGACGCGTATCCCTTCTGATTGTATACTCGATTGATTGACTCAGGTTTTTCATGAGAAGAGTTTCAAGGCCAATATTAAAGCGGAAACGAAAGTCATTAAAGTCTTCAGTGTTGGGTTGGTAATAGAGAGTAGAGGAGAGCTGACTATTTTTAATCTGGATTAGGGAGCTCAGGTATAGGTTGCCTCGTGGGTTTTCTGGGTCGCGATCATTTTCAAGATCTTCTTTTTCATAGAAGGCACCAAGTCCTGTAAAGAGGCTCGCCTTATCGTTAGCAAAGAGGCGAAGCCTAAGTCCTGCTCCTCCCAATACTCTTAGACTTAAGTTTTCAAACTTATTAAACTCACTTTGGATGTAGTATTCGCTCGCCAGTCTCTCATAGCTTTGGCGGGTGTAGCGAAGATGAAGGTGGCCCTGGCGCGTGTCCTCTTGAGAAAAACTTTTTCCATAGCGGTATTGGCCCAAGAAAATATAGTGACTTTTGCCATTACTTAAACGATTGAGGGTATTGAGTTGGAAGAGGGTCTTATCAACGTTGCCTTTTTGGTCATTAAGGCGCAGACCAGTTGAGCCTAAGAGGCCAGGTTTTTGGGCCTTTTGTTGGCGTAGGGACTCAATATTGAGAAAAGCGTGAGATTGGTGGCAAAAGAGTAAAAGAAAAAAGATATAACTAATTGATTTCATTATGTAAACCATGCCAAAAGCTTTTGGGAATGTAAAACCCTTAAGAGCATGACTTTCCTAAATTATGAGGCTCAATAGCCGATAAGCTGATAATGAAATTAATCTTGCGCCTAGGTCTCATTTCTTTTTTATTTTTCGTGGGAAGTTGTTCCCAAAAACCGGTAAGTTTTTATCGCGCACCTGCGGCCAATGAGTCTCAAGGCTGCTTTGGTCTTATGAGAGGACTACTCAAAATGATGGGGCCTGAAAGGGCACTTGAAAAGAGAATGGCAGGTCTTAAACCTCTCCTCGTCAAAGGTGAAGGACTAGAAGAATTTAGAACTCTTGTTGATGACCTAACTGAAAGTGCAAGTCGCCTTGAAGATGAGGAGTTAACAGAATCGGCCGTACGACTTCACAATATCTATACTGAGTATTCTCAGGCCGTGGCCAATAATGCTGAGGATTATGCACTCTATTTGGATCGTTTTAATGAAACATCATTGGCCTTCTTAGAGAGAAAGAAGAGTGTTGCGCCAACTCCACGGGTTATTCGCAATGAAGAGCACTTTGAAATGCTGCGCTTTATGGAAGATCAGCCCGATAAGAGGATTTCCCAGTTAAGCGAGGGAGAGAAGGTCGACGACTTCGTCCGCTACATGCTCTTTAGAGAGTTGACTTCGACAACCACAGAAGCTGAAAGACTTGATTACCAACGCTTTAGTTGGTGGGTTCTTCAAAATCGTGATCTTCTCAATCAATCCCAAGATAGCTTTCAAGAGTTCTTTCAAAGAGAGTTTCCTAACTTTAAAAAAGCTTTTGAAAGCATGACCAAGAAGCAAAGAGCTTCTTTTGAAGAGCAAGGGCGTGAGTCTATGCTTGTTCTTCATAACCAGTTGGTGCAAAAGAAGTTCTCGACGACTTATACAGAGGAGGAACTCAAGAAAGATACAGTTCTCCTCTTGCGTCTTTATCGCGATCTGGAGCCTAATTTTGAGGAACAGAGGTTTTTGGATTACCTCTTTAAAGAAGGAGAGTTGGGAGCTGCCAAGCTAAAAGAACTTAAAGACCTGGCCCAAAAAGAAGGTTTTTATCCTGAACTCGGTGATGTGATCAAACAATCTTATAAGAGGTTTGCCTCTTTTCAAGATACGCCACCCTTCAGTGATAAAACTCTTCTTGAGCGGACAAAGGAAAAGGTTAAGAACTTTTGGGAAGTCTTTAAAAAGCAAAGTAAGGAATGTCAAAGCCTTGATTGTGTGACAGAGAGATCACGAGAAGGTTGGACTAAAATTTTTAAGTCTCGCTTCTATAAAGATTCTTTTTCTTGTTTGGCCCATAACCCCCTCGTTCTTAAGACCATGACCATGGATACTGCTTTGGTTTGGGGCGCGCTCATTTGGCATTACAAAAATAATGAAGAAAAATTTCAACGCTTTCCCTATGAAGTGATTGTAGGGGGAGCGGTCTTTGCCCCTATGATGGCCGAAGCGAATTGTCGTGCAACCTTTAAAAACTCACTGCCCTTTGGAAGTGAAATTCCTCGGGAAGAAGTATTTGCCTCTCTTTGGAAAAAAGGAAAGCGCTCTTTTAAGGCCTTTAGAGGTGTTGCCTTTCGTGGCTTTCTTGCCAGTGCAGGAACCTTGGGGCTGACCTTTGGCTTTGATCATCTCATGATGGCCCTCGGTCATTCCATTTCTAAGCCTCTTGGGCTTAACGAAGTCATTGCCATGATGCCTTTAACCTTTCTCTATCATGGAGTATGGTTGGGGATTAAAAATGTCGCCGTCATTAACCCTATTCGCTACAAGGTTTTGCCGCGACTCGCAGAAATCCTTACGAAGAAGAAAGGAAGAAACCTTAATTTCTGGCTCCTGCAAACAGGGCTCGATTTTGGTGCTTTCTACGCTCTCATGAATTACAACCAGTGGGAAACAGTGGCCCTTTATCAAGAGTATCTGTTGCCTGTCATCACGGGAGCTTTTACCGCCGGGGTGACCCTAGAACATAGAAGAGAAATCTCTCAAGATGGACAGACCCTTGATACCTTTGAAGGGGTGACTGAAGATGGTATCAGTAGTCACACCGTCATTTCTGAAGAGGATGGTCAGATTCGCTTAGAGGAAATGGATGTTGATGTCCCTGAGGATGAACTCGAGCGCTGGGCCGACGAGATCCTAAAAGGTCTGCCAGACTAGAATGCTCTATTCACCATTATCACGCTCATGATAAAACTCCTGTAAGAGTTCTTCGCCATAGAAATCCTTTCTCTTTTTGATGAAGTCCTGAAAGATGGTGAGAAGATTTTCGCTATATTCTTGATGAACCGTTTCCCCAAAATTTTTCAAACTGTAACAAAAGCTCTCAAGAGAACTTAAATGGTCTCTGGACCTTTGTCTGCGCAGGAAGTATTGAGACTCATGACCACTAAGAGCGAGGCGAGGCAATTCAAGTAGCCATGGGTTGAGCTGCAAGAGGCGATGACTTTTCTTCCATGTAGCATCAATGATGATGAGAGGATGATCAGAGGTTAGTAGCGGATATTCCTGTGGATCTTGTTCACTATTTTTATCAATAGTGTCCGAGTAAAGAAGGACGCCAGGTCGAGGGGAGAATACCTCACCATCTTCGACATGGAGATTATCAAAGTAGGTTTCAAGGATTTTAACGCTGGCAAGGGGATGCTTCTTTTCAGAGGGATGGCGTAGAATATGAATAGGGGGCGCCTTGGGTTTTACCTTTGGCATCAGTTTACACTGACATAATTCATGAATAAAAGAACAGGTGGGGCACTCTTCTCTTTTAAAGAGGTCTGCACCGATGATGATGGTCTCCTTAACCTTTTTATTACTTGGATGCCAGGCGACACCTTTAAGGCGACCATCCTTAAAGGTTTTGAGACTGATCGGGCGTTTTGTCAGGCCGTCAAAGCGGTTCACCTCTAAAATTTTGATAGTATAGGTGGTGTCATTAACTTTTTTGGGGCGACTAAGAAGCAAGAGAAGATGTCCTGTGTCGCCAGATTGAGGTGGGTTACTTTTCTTCCACATGAGAATATCATAGCGGTCAAGTTGATGAATCGTTGTTTTCTTTAATGGTGACTCATTTAACCACTCAAAATACTGACAGGCCTTTGGCCTTTCTCCAAGGTCTGTGGGAAACTTCCCCTGATCTTTAAGAAAGAGAGTGATCAGGCCAGCACAGTCGCATCTTAGTTGATCCTCTTGCCATTGAGGAAAACGAGAAAATTCTAGGAATGTGGCCTTATCAAGTTCTTTAAGAAGAAGATGAAAAGGCCGGGTTTTATTCATGATAGAAGACGTGAGTTACTTTTAGCGAGTCGCCTCAAAGGCCCCACCAAAGATATTCTCCAGAGCTACAAGGGAGAGTTCCTGATCGAGCTTGGGGTGAAGGCATGTCACTTCTAGGACAGCACCACTTTGTGATTTAAGCTTAAATTCGGTGGTCTTCTTTGAACTACTAAATTGGGACTCCTGAATTTTCCAAGGGTTCTTCCCAATCAACCCCTTCGCCTTGCAATGGGTGTTCTCAAGCTTATCGTTACGCTCAGCTTCACCAAAGAGAAGGGGGTTGTAGACCACGCCATTTTGAATGAAGTTTTCTTTGTCAGAGAGCATCTGTTTCACAATGCCTTTTTTCTTAATGTTGACCTTAAAGAAAGTGTTACTTTCACTTAGAGGTCCTGCAAGTGCGGCGCTGTAGTCAGAGTCTTCTCCAAAGTGAAAGCGCGCTACAACTGGGTCGTGGTCAGAAAGTCTTCCCATATAATCCGAGTTAATGTGAAGGACGTTGAGGGCAGCATCTTTTGCTGTGAGGTTCTTATTGGCAAAGATGAAGTCAATGGCCGCACTTGAGCCATTGTGATTGTGGCTATAACGATCATTGGGGTGAACGAGGTCCTTATGAAACATGAGGTTGATGAGGTCTCCCTCATTTTCTAAGGTTCTCATTGAGCGTTCATTGTATTGAGCGTTGAAGTCCCCTAGAACAACGATATTGGCACGAGGCTCTCTTAACTCGAGGATACGAACAAACTCATTAATTCCCATGGCGAGAGTCGCGCGTTCTTCGTCTGACTCTGGATAAGGAGGCTGTTGGGCACCCATAAAGGAAGTGTCGCCAAGCTTTGAATTGAAGTGATTTCCAATAACGAAGACCTTTTCACCTTGGAATTCAAATTGGGCCACAATACTTTTACGAGTATTTTTGAAGGCCTCTGAGTTGGGGAAAACTCGCCCGGGGTTAATCGATAGATTTCCTTCGTTTGTAACACGAGTTTCTTGAAGGGTTCCATCGGCAAGAGGACCATCAGTATTTTCACCATAGGACTCAAATTTCACTCTTTTGGAGTTGTAAATCATGGCCACACGGATATTACCACCTGGCTGACCACCTTCATTATGATTGATGGGATCAACATTGATTCCTTTATAACGAACACCTTCTTGAACACAGCCTGATCGGTTAATGAGCTTTGAGATGGTTCCATCTGCTCCGGGACCACCTTGAAGATCAAGTCCATTATCATCTTGAATCTCAACAAGGGAGATAATATCAGGACACTTCATATTAAAGCGGATGGCCTTTCCAATATCCTGAAGGCGTTGCTCTTGGTTTCCGGCAAGGTTTTCAAGATTGAAAGCAGCAATCGTCAGGTGGCGACCCTTTCCTTCAAGCTCAGTTACCGGACGGCATTCAAAAGGCATAGGCTGTCTTAGAAAGTTAATGTCTAAGCAGTTGATGGTCTTATCTGAGGTAAATTCTTTTGTTGCGAAGGCCTGCGCAATATTTTCAAATACCTCTGCAGGGTTTTTGGCCGTGACCATCTCACGAGTCTTAAGAATCTGTTCGCAAGTTGCGTTTTCAATCCCTTGTGAGAAAAGTTCGTTATAGTTGGGATTAAGGTATTCTAGTGAGCGCACTAAGCAAGGTGCATCTTCACTATTGTTGACGTTTTCGTCGTAACGAAAAATGGGCTCTGGTAAAACGAGAGTGTATTCTCCACCACCAAAGAGGTTACTTTCAAAGCTGAGGATACCAGTGATGCCACCTTTAAAAATATCACCGACGTTGTAGTGGTAATCAGTATTGGTGAGACCAGAGGGCACACGACAACGAGTATTTCCTTCCTCATCTTTATAGAGGTGGCCAGCTTTTTGCTCGCAGTCTTCAATCTTACGTGGGTTTGAAGCTTTGATGCGATTGTAATCAGCAGTCAGGTGACCGGCAGAAAGGTGAATAACCTCTGGATTGTAGTCACCGGCCATGAAGTCTTCCATGATACCACCTGATAGGGTTCTCGTTTCTTTTCTACGAAAACCATCGGGGACGATATAAAGACTGAGGTGGCGTTGAGGGCGCAAACGCATGAGTTCTTCTTGGCCCCCTCTAAAACCTGTTACTCGAGGATTATTGATGGTCACCCTCATGCCTTCAAGGGACTCCCAAAAATCAATACCATCCGTCAGAGTTAGGAAGGGCTTAAAGTTAAGATCTCCAACCCAAGTAGATAGAGTTCTTTCAGGAATAGGGCGCCCTTCATATCCAACAACAACCGGTTTAGGCAGAGGTTGATTTCTCTTAATGATCTTAAGCTCACTGACTTCTCTAAGAACTGTTTTAGACATATTTTGACCCATATCCAGAGTCATATGTTCATAAACAGTTCCGGCCACCTCAACTTCATCACCAAGGCGGACATTAGTGACATCAGTAGTCAGGTGAATATGAAGGGCATCTGAAGTGTCGTCCCTTCCATCACCACTTTGGTCTTGAATAATGATGTCGATTCCGCGCGGAAACCAATCCACTCCATCAACCGCTGTGACAATACCCTTGGTGCGAACTTTGTGACCCCAAAGAGGAGAGCGGTGAGAGTTCCCTTGAATTTCGTAGGTATGCTTAAAACCCATATCATTGAGAGTCAGCTTACTAAAACGACCACGCGCCTCAGAGAGGTAAGGAAGTTCTCCTACCGTTCTCAGGTAAGTACGAAGAGTTTCTTTAGCAGAAATGATTTTGCCATTGGGAACAAAACTGAAGTTAAGGCCATTTCTAAACTTGTAGGAGGGAAAGGTCTCTCCTGAAAAGAAGAAGTGTTGGTTAATGGCCACACGATAAGACTCTTTGTCTTCAAACTTTCTGCCGTTATCAAGACCAAAGGTTCCTTCGCCTTGAACAACTCCTGCCACCATGTGAACATGGTAGACCATACCGGCCACTTCGATATCAAGTTTGAAAGTATCTTGGATTCTCGTGCGGATAAGCTTTTTAATATCTCGTCCACGCATAACACCAATCATGAACTCATCTTTGTTACCACTAAGAGGGTAAAGGTTCATGAGGTTTTCGACTTCCTGACCGCCCATTGAAGCAGAGACAAAGCCCACATTTTCATCATTAATGAGATCGCGGGGATAGAGAGCAATATCGAGCTTGTGGACCTCTCTGATGGCCGTAGCCATGAGGTTACCAGCACTAGTAGATGTGAAGTCTTCACGCATCCCTTGCGCTGTCGCTGTTACTTTATGGCTTCCTTCCGTTGATACAAAGGAAGCTTCATTTTCTAGGCGGTAGGTTTTTACCCCACAACTAAAAAGTGCAAAAGTAAGAAGGAGGCTTAGGACGATATTTCTCATTCTAAAAGCTCCGGAATATCTCTGAGTTCAGTATCAATGATTTGCCATGCTGGAGAGCTGTCATCTCTTGAACGGTGATACCAACCAATAATGACTTTCTTTCCGTTTAAGTTACTGGGAAGGGCCACGAATTCACTCTTATACTGGTCCCAATCGTCACCTGGAGGCGAATTGAGAGGGAAGTCAATGATCTGCCAGTTGAGATCTTTAATATCAGTATTGGGAGTGGCCTCAGCAACTTGCAGGCGCACATCTTTTTCGGCCTTATATTTCCCCTTATAGAAGTTAAGGGTTTGCATGATTCTAATATGGGGGGCAATCACTCCATCGAGATCAATTTCAGGAGAATAGAGAAGTTGCTCACCTTGAGTATTGATATTTCCGGCGCGAACCCACTTTTCGCCATTTCTTTCATCGTTTCTAAAAAGGGCTGGGTCACCAGATAGAGTGACTTGTTCAAGGTCACCAATTTGAATGCTACCAAAATTATGACGGTAGATGCTAGTTCCTAGGTCATCTTGAGCATCGGGATCAAAGGGAATAGGACGAGGCTCATAGGAGAGTTTTTCTGTAACACCATAGAGTTCAAAACGCTCAATGGCCCAGGAGAGCAGGTGATTGTCGATAGCATCATTATTTTCATACACCATGGCGAGAGTTGCCATCTTTCCTGAGAACTGTTGTAGGCTGTTAACACCAGAGTCGATGGTATTAAAGTTTAGACCTAGAGGAATCTTTCCCATATCAACCCTTGTCCATAGGCGCTCTTGGGTCGTATCGGAAAGTGTGAGGTTAAGCTCAGTGAATGATGACTGAGGGTTACCCTGAGTTTGAACCTCAAAGTCTTTTAGACCAAAACGAGCAAAGTCATGGCGCCAGGATCTGCTCCAGCGCTCTCCATTGTTTTTGGTGGAGAGGGCGGCGTAGTAAAGGTCCCATGTGGTTGTGCTTTTTTGGTCGGCCATTTCAAAGGCCAATTTGACTTTCTTTCCAGCAAAGTGACTTGGAATATCGAAGAAGACTTGATCTTGTTTTTCCCATACCTTCTTTGACGTGCGTCCGGGAGCAATTGTGTACCAATTGGGGTTATCGCTATCCACTTCGTCAGTAATCTTAACTTTAGCACCCTGTTCACCAGATTGAGCCGTCAGGCGGTAGCGAAGAGCAAGTGAGATTTCTTCTTTTGGAGGAATGTTGATAGTTCTCGTGGTGACGAGTGTTGTACGCGGAGGAATCGCCTTAATACATTTTGTTCCAACTTGAGAGGCCAAATCTCCGGAGCAAGTAGGAAGTTGTGAAGCGCTAGCCTCACTTGAGGTAAGGGTACCATCTTCATTGAAGCCTGTATCGGTGATCAAAAAACGTTGATAAGTCGTGATTGGGCTACCATTGATAGTGACTAGATTATAGGTTTCAGGCCTGTCATTATACTTTTCTGAAACAAAGATTTTGAAAGCATTTTGAAGAATTTTTGAACGATTGAAGGTATTTCTTGGACGAAAGTGTTCTTCAACCTGAAATGAATGGCGTAGGTTAAAACCTGGGTTTTTGACATTTGTAAGATCAAAAGTGGGACTAAGAAGAGTTGCTTTTGTGTTCTCCCCGCGAACGTTGATAGCGTAGCGCTCTTGTTGAACAAAGCGGATCGACCATTGGTTGGGAGAGTCGGGAGTTCCAAAAGGCGCCATTTCGTTAGAAAAGCGGTAAGAGAAAATCTCCCATTGAAGGTCCTCTACTGATACGCCTTGAATTCCAGCATACTTCACCAAAAGAGCTCGCGCGATGTCTAGGACCTGTTTAAGGCGGGGTTGGTCTCTTTCATTGATGACGATATTTTCAAAGAACTTGAAAGCGGTCTTGAGGCTCATCAGAGCTGAGCGGTCATAAGCATCGAAGTCGAGAAGGATACTCGAGGCCTTCACTCTTTCGATGATGCCTCTTACTTGGTTTCTATCTCTTTCTGTTGCATTTCTTAAAACTCTGCCTGTGTCCATGAGAAAGGCAAAACTATCGGCTTCAGTAACGAGTTTTTCTACTTCGGGGTCAGAGATTTGTGATTGGACCTCATCAACACTCTTTCCTGTGCCAATGACGGAATCATCACTACAACCACTTGAGAAAAGCACCAAGCTGATGGGCAGGATAAAAAGTAAATGTCGTAAAAGAGCTTTCATATCAATCTCACTTTCTCCTAAGGCCTAAAGGGTTTTGAACCATCAAAGCTATAAGTTAGGAAAATTCTAAATAGGTAGTCCGTTTTAGCAAAACGGGCCAAGAGTCTCTGACTTTGGTTGTTATTGGCAAAGAAAGCGTCCGCCGCGTTGGTGAAAACTGGGTTCTCTGCCTTTCTGTATTCAAATTCTGGATTCACAACAAAGTTGCCATAGTGAAGAAATGTCCCGACTGCGCCACGAATAATGCCACCGTGTGAAAGGGACTCGTCAGCTGTTCTCAAGGTGTTCGCACTTTCTTCGTTTCTAAAAACAAAGTGCTCACCCTGATAGCGAAGGGCCGCATAAGGAATAACATCATCTTGAATTTCAAAACCTAGGCGAAGGCCAGTAGCGAAGTCTGTCTTACCAACCCAGTTCTGAATATTGCCATTGTAGTCAGAGTACACGGGGTAAAAACCGGGCGCTGTTGTTTGCTCAAACCAAGTGCCAGAGCGGTCAAGACGCCAAGGGCGGCCACCGGCAGTTGTGCGCACAAATTCACCTTCGATGATGAAGCCACTACCAAGACGGAAAATACCGTAAGCAGACTCTGCTCTTTCAATGAGTGAACCAGTTTCTGCTGCTTTGTTATGGCCAACGGCCGCAAGCCAGATACGTGCCTTTTCACTACGGTAGTTAAGACCAAATTTATAACCAAAAGTTGTTCTTCTTTCCCAACGAGTGGCCGTTTGGTTGTTTTGAATATCGAAGTTGGGGTTTGTAGAATAGAGGTAAGTCGCTAAACCTGCACCAGCGTAAAGGTTAAAGCGTTTGTCTCCGAGAGTTAGTTCTAAACCTGGGATAGTTTTTTCAACGACGTTGTTGTTCCCTTTGTCGGGGAGAACTGTTGTCGGTGCACCCTCGATAAAGTAGATACGGGTCACGTCCCAAGTGTTGAACTCAACACCAACTTCACCGTCAAAGTTAAAGGGGTAGAAGGCAAGCTGGAGCTTGTCCGCCACCTGCCAGTTAAGACGGGTAAATTCTGAATCAATATCAAGGCCGAGATTGGTGCCACCGCCACCTTGTTGGCCAGCACTGTCGTTAGTGTTGATCTCGAGATCAACTGTGAAATCAACAGCACCGTAGCGGTGAAAAGCGAGCACTTCAAATTGTGAGGTTTTGTTGTCTTCGCGGTTTTCTTCAGGGAAGGTTTCAAAGCGCGTACGAAAGTAAGTGTCATCAGAAAATTGATAGCGGAGTGATGCACTCAACTCGACTTGGTCACCAAGCTCTGTTTTCTTACCTCGGGAGTAGACATTCTCTTCGTAATAGAAAGTCTCAATGAAGAACTTATTGAGCTCAGGTTTTTCCTGATCAATTTCAACCCTCTTCATCGATTGGATAGTAACGGTGTCTGCGGCATAAGCAGACGACACCACGCAAGTGGCAATAGCAGCAGTGAACAAACGGGAACGCAAGAATTTCATTAGTAACAACTTCCTAAAATTAAAAGGGTTTGGCCGACAATACAGAGTATTTCAATGCGTAGCAACGAAATGCGTCGACATTGTAAAAATTCCTGGCATCCTAACGCGTGAATTGTAGAAAAAGTAGCCAAAATTATTAGGGTTTGGTTAGAAAAAGGTGGTTTTAGTCAGGAACTCCCATCCTCAATAAAGGCCGTAGAGTTTTTGCCCAACTTCATTAAGAAAAACTTAATGTAATATGCCTTAGTATCCTTAAAAAGTGAGGTATTTCATGGCAAGTTGGCTCAATTACCACCATTTACTCTACTTCAGAGAAATCGCTACCCAGGGCTCTATCGCGGCCGCGGCCCAAAGTTTGAACCTCTCTCCCTCGGCCTTAAGTATGCAGCTTAAGAATCTCGAGGAAACTTTAGGACATCCGGTCTTTGAGAGGCGTTCAAAGAAGCTCTTTTTGACAGATTTTGGTCGTCACACCTTAGAATATGCAGAGAGAATCCACCGTCTTGGTGATGAGTTGGTCCAAACGGTGAATAACGCTTCCTTTAGTGACAAGGCCCTTTTTCGGGTTGGTGTGATGGATGGTCTACCCAAATCTCTGACCGTAGATATGATTAAAGGCCTGCGTAGGGAGTTTACCGAAACTCCCTTTTCTATTTCTGAAGGTAACTTTCAAGAGCTTAAGAATGATCTTCTCAACCACGAAATAGATGTTCTGTTGGCGAACTTTCATCCTAACGATCGCTCTGATCTACTCTATGCTCAAAAGTTTAGAAAGGAGCCGGTTTCGCTCTATGGCCTTGAGGAACACCTTCCTCTGCAAAATAACTTTCCTAAGTCTCTAGAAAATATGGCGGTGGTTCTTCCGAGTCGCCATTCTGGCATGCGCTCTTCAGTTGAGTATTGGTACAAGCAAGAGGGGATTCACTATAGCCTTTCTTGTGAAGCTCAAGACTCTTCATTGAAGAAGTTCTTGGCCTTGGGAGGGATGGGTTTAGTGCCCTTACCTGAGTTCTCTGCCAATGAATATGTCAAAGAAAAGAGGCTCTATAAAATTGGTCAACTCACTGGCGTCTTCGAAGAGTATTACCTGATCATGACCAAGAGGGTGTTGAAAGTGCCTGCTGCTGAGTACTTAACTAAAACCATGGTTCTTGATTAAGTTTCGTCTAAGAAAATTATTGAGACGGCCATCCACGAGCTTTCGTTTTAGCCATAGAGTATTGACCTTGATAATCAGGGAGAAAAAATGAACCCACTTAGTATTGCAGTCGTCGGATCAGGAATTGGGGCTATTGCCAGCGCTTATGACCTCAAAAAAATGGGACATAAGGTAACCCTCTTCGAAAAAAATGACTACTTTGGCGGTCATACCCACACCCATCATTTTGATCTCAATAA
>JAUIBX010000273.1 GCA_030427595.1 Bacteriovoracia bacterium
TGAGGTTGCTGACGATGTCGTCGCTTATAAAGTAGGGGATATGGTGACCTCCGTTGCCAATACCGCCTGTGGAGAATGCCCCACTTGCCACGAGGGAGCGCCCCAAAATTGCCAAAGACGTCAGCTTTTAGGCCGGGGAAAAAACTCGGTGTTGTCCTCTGAAGTTATTCTAGATCAAAGCGACCTATTGCTTGCTCCATCGGGCCTAAGTGCTCAAGAGGTGACTCTATTAGAAGTTGCCTATATTGGTGACTGTGGTTTTCATCGCGCCCAAAAACTTGGACTTAAGAATGACCATAAGGTTCTCATCTTGGGAGCGGGACCCATTGGCCTTTTCACGGCCCTCAGTTTCAAAGAGAGAGGGTTTCAACCTCTTCTTGTTGAAAAGGTGCCACAACGTATTGAGCTTGGGAAATCTCTAGGTCTAGAGGTGCAGGCCTTCGCTCAGGTGATGTTAGACTCCAAATATCTTGAGGCCTATGACGTGGTCTTGGATTGTACCGGTAATAACGGAGGCCCGGGGGCCATCCAGGTGGCGCCTCTCTTTACGAAGAAGGAAGGGGCAGTAGTGATTGTTGGGAAATACCTCAATTCATCTTTTCCAGAAGAGCGTTTCATGAAAAGAGCGATTAGAGTCACATGGGTCGCTAATCATACCCGTGAGGCTTTTATGGAGTCTTTAGAGTTTTGGAAGGGTCGTATTTCTCTATACGCTTCAAAAGTTATAAAAACCTTTCCCCCTGAGGCCATCAATAATGCATTTGATGAAGCCCAAGAGAGAAAGGTGATGAAGTGTATGATTCTCTTTTCTTAGATCGCCTCTATAAGAGTATTTAGCTTCTTACTTGGGCGCATGACTGCGGATACCTTAGAGAGTTCAGGGAAATAGTACCCACCAATATCTTGAGCACTTCCTTGAATCTTATTAAGTTCTTCAATGATGTCATCTTTGGCCGCATTCATACTCTTAGCAATATTCTCAAAGCGTGACTTCAATTCAGAATCTTCGCTTTGTTCTGCTAGAGCTTGGGCCCAATAAAGAGCAATGTAGAAGTGACTACCGCGGTTATCCATTTCTCCCACCTTACGAGAAGGGGAGTTGTTATTGAGGAGGTACTGGGTATTGGCCTTATCAAGGGCCTCAGCGATTACCTTAAGTTTAGCATTACCTGTCTTTTGAGCCGTTTCACTGAGAGATACAGCGAGGGCCAAGAATTCCCCAAGAGAGTCCCAGCGCAGATGATTTTCTTCAACAAGTTGCTCGACATGCTTAGGAGCTGAACCACCAGCACCAGTTTCATAGAGGCCGCCACCAGCAAGAAGAGGAACAATGGAAAGCATTTTTGCACTTGTTCCAAGCTCAAGGATAGGGAAGAGGTCTGTTAGGTAATCTCTTAGAACATTTCCAGTAATGGAGATAGTGTCCTTTCCTTCTTTAATGGTTTCAAGGCTAAGCTTTGTCGCTTCCTGAGGAGAAAGGATTTTGATATCGAGTCCGTTTGTATCGTGCTCTTTAAGGTACTCTTCAACTTTGGCAATAAGGCTTTTGTCGTGGGCGCGGTTTGCATCAAGCCAGAAAATACCGAGGTTGCCGGTTTCACGTGTTCTCTTTACACCAAGCTTAACCCAGTCACGAATGGCAACATCTTTAGTCTGGCACATACGAAAGATATCTCGGGCCTGAACATCGTGCTTCATGAGAATGCTGCCACTTTCATCCACAACCTGGACACTTCCAGCTTCAGAAATTTCAAAAGTCTTGTCGTGAGAGCCATACTCTTCAGCTTTTTTGGCCATGAGACCAACATTGGAAACATTACCCATGGTGGTAACGTCAAAGGCACCATGTTTCTTACAAAAATCAATGGTTTCTTGATAGATAGAGGCGTAACTGCGATCAGGAATGAGGGCCTTGGTATCGTGAAGCTTATTATCAGCTCCCCACATCTTACCACCAGCGCGGATGGCCGCTGGCATACTCGCATCAATAATCACATCGCTTGGAACGTGAAGGTTGGTGATTCCTTTATCTGAGTTGACCATGGCAAGGCGTGGTCTCTTTTGATAATTTTCTTCGATGGCCTTGAGGACTTTTTCCTTGGTCCCACTATCAAGCTTATCAAGTTTCGCGTAGAGGTCGCCAATGCCATTGTTGGGGTTAACACCTGCTTCACTAAGTTCAGTTTTAAATTGCTCAAAGACATCTTTGTAATAAGTTTTTACAGCGTGACCAAAGATGATGGGGTCAGAAACTTTCATCATGGTTGCTTTCATATGAAGAGAAAGCAGAACATCTTGAGATTTGGCGTCTTCAATTTCTTTTTCAAAAAAGGCCTGTAACTTTGCTGCACTAAGAACACTTGAATCAATGACCTCGCCTTCTAAAATTTTAAAATCGTCTTTTAAAACTTTCTTGTCACCACTTTGAGAAACGAATTCGATGCGAACCGTACCTTCTTTGGCCTTGGTGACAGACTGCTCACTGCCAAAGAAGTCACCGTCGGTCATACTCGCTACATGAGTTTTGGAGTCTCCAGACCATTCTCCCATAGAGTGAGGGTTATTCTTTGCATACTGCTTTACTGCCCCTGCTACTCGTCGGTCAGAGTTTCCTTCTCTAAGAACTGGGTTAACTGCACTTCCAAGAACCTTGGCATAACGAGCGCGCGTTTCTTTTTGCTCTTCATTGAGGTCACCCTCAGGAAATTCTGGAAGGTCAAAACCTTTGGCCTGAAGTTCTTTAATACAGGCCTTCAGTTGAGGAATTGAAGCTGAAATATTGGGAAGTTTAATAATGTTGCAATCAGGGTTTTGAGTCATCTTGCCCAGTTCAGTCAGATGGTCGGCCATTTTTTGGTCGTCTTTAAGACGATCTGGAAATTGGGCCAAGACACGGGCAGCAAGAGAGATGTCTCTCGTCTCGACTTCGATACCACCATGTTTGGAAAAAGCACGAACGATAGGCAAAAAGGAATGAGTTGCAAGCGCTGGAGCTTCGTCAGTAAGCGTGTAAATGATTTTCATGGGGAGTCCTCGATAAATTTTTGCCAATTATGCAAAAAAGCACGCCGTATGGCCATATAGGCGTACTGCGTAAAAGTGAGGGTTAAGCCGCCTTTGAGGCGGCGTTGTCCTAAACAAAAGACTTTCTAAATTTTCTCGGAACTTAAAGTATGCAGAAATTGGAAGTGTTTCTCGTATTGGGCAACAGCGTCGACAATAATCTGCTCTTTTTCGTAACCGAAGACATCGTAGTCCTGACCGCCATTAAGGAGGAAAACTTCAGCACGACAATAAGCATCTTTTTCATCAGGAACATAATCAGGAACAGTAAAGGTGCGTGCCTTGATACCATATTTAAAATCATCAAAATCACCCTTTTTAACTGCAAGCTGAACGTAGTCTTCACCTTCTTCAATAGCGACATCTAGTCCCTGGCTTTGCATTTCCTTTTTAAGCTCTTCAAGAGCACTCTTTCCTGTACCTTTTATAAACTCCATGACTTGGGTTTTCTTTGGATGTTTCAAAAGACTCGTCAGACGTTCTTGCCACGAGTAGTTGCTTTCTCCTACTGAGATATTCGGAGAATGGTTTTGGATGGTTGCCAGAAGTGCGTAGTCATCTTTGAGGGAGCGCAGAAAACCAAAGACACCAATGCAAATCATAAAAATCATCGGAAAAGCGGAAGCAATTGTCATCGTTTGAAGAGCATCGAGACCACCGGCTATGAGAAGAGTCGCAGCAACGACGCCTTCAAGGACGGCCCAGAAGATTCGTTGCCATACAGGAGGTTCCTCTGCTCCACCTGAGGCCAAAGTATCAATGACAAGAGAGCCTGAATCACTTGAGCTCACAAAGAAGGTCACAACTAGGCATAGTCCAAGTCCCGTTAAAAATTG
>JAUIBX010000047.1 GCA_030427595.1 Bacteriovoracia bacterium
TATCATAGCCTTTATCCGCAACAATTGCTTTCGCAGCCAGGTGACCTGGCAATCAAATCGGTGCTACAGAACAATCTTTGACTTTTCCGCCAGTTACTTCAAACCACTGAGCATTAATTAGGGCAACGCAAACTCGTTTTTGTTGGTGATGCAGCAACAGATTTTGATCAAGACACGATTGATGCTCTTAAAGGAAATATTGCTTTTATTGATCGTGGTGCGGTCTCCTTTGTAGAGAAAGTAACCCGTGCTGAAGCCGCAGGCGCCATCGGTGTTTTGATGGCCAATAACCAACCAGGTGATGCCTTCATCATGGGTGGTGACGGAAGCGCTAGCATTCCTGGGGTGATGATTGACCTAGATATGGGGACAACTCTTAAAGAGGCCCTTAAAAAGGGTGATGTCGTCATGAACTTTGCTTCAGAAAAGCTTGTCAAGACGCCTGAACTTATTGATCGCTTGACCACCTTCTCTTCTCAGGGACCACGTAGTGAAGATGGTCTTCTTAAGCCTGAAATCGTTGGGCCTGGTTATCAAATTATCAGTGCTTCAATGGCGACAGGAGATAAGGGTGTTGCTCTTAACGGGACTTCAATGTCTGCACCTCACCTTGCCGGTGTCATGGCCCTTCTTAAGCAAAAATACCCCAGCTACACAACAGCTGAGCACAAAGCCGTTCTTATGAATAGCGCCAAGATCATGACAGACGAAAAAGGTGAAAACTACAGCGTAACCCGCCAAGGAGCTGGTCTTGTAGATATTGCTGCCGCCATTAAGCAAGAGGTCGTTGTGACTCCCTCTTCTCTTTCCTTTGGCGAATTTCAGCTTGAAAAGAGTAAGACCCTTAAGAAAACTGTAACGGTTAAAAACGGTAGTGACAGCGAGCGTACCTTTGTTCTCAATTTTCTAGGTGGTGACAATATCCAAGTTGAGCAGCAGTCTTTTACTGTTGGACCAAAAGAAGAAAAAAGCGTTTCTTTTAAGGTTAAGCTTACGGCCAGCCTTGATCGCGCCCTTGAATTTCATGAAGGTTTTATCCTTATTAATGAAGGTCCAAATAAAATTGCAAGTCTTCCGATATTAGGTGTTTCAAAGAGACTATCTCGTGTGGCCGCCAAAGAACTCAATGTCTTTGCCTCTCACCCTGAAGACTCTTTTGATGCTCTTACAGAACTAATGCTCTCTAACGAAAGTCAAAATGCTGGGGAAGTCGAAATCTTTAACCTCATCGGTGAAGATGATCGTAAACCTTTTCCCAATGGTGATGCTCTTATCCTTTCTCGTTCATGTGACCTGCAAGCTGCTGGTTATAGAATTGTAGGGCGTGATGGTAAGAAGCTTCTTCAAGTTGGTCTTAAACTCTTCAGTGCTGTCAGTAACTGGCAGGCGTGTGAAATGTCTATTCTTGTAGATAGTGACGAAGATGGTGAAGCGGATCAAGAAGTTGGAGGGATGCCCCACAACTACCTTTCTGGACTTGATCAAGCAGTTGAGCCAGGCTTTTACTCTGTGCTTCTCGACTTTCCAAAGGCCGTCTCTATTCGTGAGACCTATGACCAATCGATTATTGCCACCAATGGTAAGCCTGAAGTTGAGCTAAGCTACCTTCCAGCTATCCAGGATATTCAGACCATGAAGACTTATGCCAACTCTCACCTTGCTGTGATGGAAATGGACCTAAGTGCTCTCAACAGAACAAAGGAAGGCCTTCTCAACCTGAAGTTCACTGTCTTTAGTGAAGGTGGAGTTGAGTATGAAGATGGCCTACAAAGTAAGTGGTTTAAGCTCTCTCCTCAAGAAGAAGAGCAGTCTTATCGTCAAATCCCAGAAAGCCTCAAGCTCTCTGCAAATGAAGACAAGACTGTTGAGCTTTTCAAAGGCTTTGGTTCTGAGCAGTTGATGATCGTTGCTCCATTCAACTATCAGATTGGTAATACCAGAACTGGTCGTGGCAATGGTCTTATCCTTATGGAACCTCAGTTCTAAGTTCTGCCAGTAAATCTTTCTTTAATGAAGCCGTCTTTTGAGACGGCTTTTTTATCTATAAGCGTGCTATTGAGCTGAAGCGATCTGAAAGTTTCTTATGAGTAATCTCAAGCTTATCAATATCTTTTTGAATGGTGGCCACGTGCCGAACCAGATCAGACCATCGCCCGTTATTGCGGCTAAACTCTTCTCCAAGCTTATTAATTTCTAGATGAATTTCATCCATATGCTTATGGCGCTCAAGAGTTAAGAGGAGGCCTTGAACGGTGCTGAGAACCGCCATCAAAGTTGTAGGTGACGTCAGCCATACTTTTTTACGAGCAGCATATTCAATAACATCCGGGTGATAAGCGTGAACTTCAGCAAAGATCGCTTCGGCAGGAAGGAAGAGAATGGCCTGATCAGAAGTCTCCTGAGGAATAATATACTTGGAGCTAATATCATCAATATGCTTTTTCATATTCTTAGAAAATTCTCTTTTCGCCTCTTTCCTGCCCCCTTCACTAAGCTCTTCATCAACCATGCGCTGATAGTTTTCTAAAGGAAACTTGGCATCAACGGCCATATGACCGAGGGGCTCAGGTAACCTCAAGAAGGCGTCGACCATTTTTCCATTACTCAATGTTACTTGAAGGTCATAGAGCTCGCCCCTCTTGGCCCCAAAGAGATTTTCAAGAATTTGATTGAGTTGAACTTCACCAAAAATACCGCGAGACTTTTTATCCGTAAGAACTCTTTGAAGATCCACAACATTCTTGCCCAGATCACTAATTTGCTTTTGAGCACTATCCACTCGCACCAAACGCTCCATCACCTGAGAGAGGGTTTTTCGTGATTGCTCTAGGCCATCACCGAGTCGCTTTTCCATACTATCTCTTAGTTGTTGAAACTCTTGGGAATGAAATTGTTTTTGACGGTCATGATACTCAGATAAAGTTTTTACAATTTGGGTCTCAATTCCACTATCCCCATTCTTTCTCAGGACCAGAAAAAGTACGAGTATAAGATTGACTCCAATAAGGGCAATGATGGCAATTTCCACGAAACCTTCCTTTCCTACATTGTATATGCGGAGGCTTTTTCATTTCAAGGGAATCAGCTTGTCAGAGAATTCTTTGAATAGGCAAAGCTATTGAGAGGCGGCCTTACGAGTTGCCCCACGTAGACGAGAAAACTCTTTTGCAAGAGTCTTAAGACTTTTACACCAATTGACTTTAGTCTTTGTGCCCCCGTCATAAGGGTAACCAAGGCCATTCTTTACCAGATAATCTGTGAGGTTTTTACCATCGAGCATAACATTAGCGACCACTCTAAAGTACTTGCCCCTTTCAATGTGAGTGAGATCGATCCGCTTTGCTTTCTTAAGAAGGTTTCTTACTAATTTTTTAGCATGGCGACCTTTTTCTTTTTCACATTTATTTTTGGTTCTGATCTCTGGCGTGTCCACTCCTCGCACCCGGATATTCATTTTCTTGCCAAGAAGAGGATGCAACCCCGGAATATCAACGGTTATTGTATCTGCGTCATAATTCTTAACATAACGCACACACCTAAAAGAGCTTTGATCATGCTCACAAGTTGTTCCTAACTTATCCTTGCCTTCAGCATAAGGGCTTAAAATTAGGATAAAAAAGAGAGTGAATAGGAAGGGACCTCGGTAATACACTTCTCTATTATCCGCCAATTTTAGACAGCGCACCAGAGGGTAAGTTTGACAGAAGTTTTTAGATGAAGCTCTCAGACGTTCTTGGTAGGATTCCACAATTGCGAAAAACACGAAATCAAGGAATAAACTATGAAGAAACTGACTTTTCTCATTGGTCTATTATTGTCCTGCCAACTTTTGGCAAACCCGGTGAAACTCCTCCACTTTTCTGTAGATATCAGTGAGTCCTATGGTGAGATCTTTGCTCATTATGGAAAGAATGGCGACATAGATCATTTCACTTGGGTGATCACGCATCCTCAAGATGAAAATGATCCCGGGGAGTCAGACACCTTCACAGCAGAAGACATTAGAAATGGAACAGTCTTTAAAAAAGGATTACCCAAAAGATTTGTTAAAGTTTGGGGTGATAATTTTTCCTCCATCAATGGTGGAGAAATTAATATCCGTGTTCCTCAAAATATTGTCACAGGAAAGCACACTTATGAAAAAGTTCTTATCGATCGTCTCGGTGACCAATGGGAAGTTAACCACACCTCTAAGGATCAGGTTAAGAAAGTCCACCTTCTCGTTAAGAAGTTCCTAGGTCTGCCTATTGGCATCACCGGCTTTAAGTTTCTTGAGTAATTCTTTTATATTTTAAAGATAATAAGGTCGCCGCGCACTTCAATGAAGTCGCCGCGGCCAAATTTTTCAATTAAACGATAAGCAAGTTTACCCGTTGGAATCCCCCACACAGTGGCGCGGTCGATCTTAAATTGAAGCTCAGAACTTTTAATATCAAGACGGACAGATCCTCTTAACTTGATTTTCACCCTAAAAAGAATTTTTGCTTTGGCCTCTGGGTAAAGCTTATTGTTATTAAGGATAAGAATGACGTCCTTAATATTATCGAGATCACCGAGGGCCTTTTGACTGGCCAAGCTGGGATCTTTCTTTAGAACTTCAGGCCAAATTTCCTCGATGACCTCCTCTAAGCGACTTTTGGAGTCCATGCTTTCAATACGAACATCACCTTTTTTTAAGCAGCCCTGTAATAAGCTATAGGGATCAACTGGCACAGAGGACTTACCTTCAGGGGCCTTAAGCCTTAAACACTCCATAGAGAAGCCATCAACTTCAGTTGTATCTTCTTCATCATTAAAACGGGCTTTGTGCGCTGTCAGACGAAAAGTATCTTCTTTGATAAAGGAGCGCGCATCAATAAAGTCAGCATCGAGTGCCTTTTGATCAAAACTTATCACACCAATATTGGCAGTAGACTCTTTTAAACACGCCTTATCTATTTCTGTGGTGAATTGACCATAAGTGGGACAGAAAATATGAGCACTGGTGAAGCTTGCCATGAGGTCTTTATGAAGAAAGGACAGCTGATTCCCTTTCATCAGAATGCCTTCTTTATTAAGCTCAACAACTGCGGTGTTAAGTTGAATCGTTTTAACTCCACTTAAACCAAGACCCTCAATAAGGGGAGTCGAAAACTTGAGACCATCTTTTTTAACTGAAAGGCGATAATTTTCCTCATTCCATTCAAGCTGAGCATCAATAACTCTTTGACCAGGGTTTTCAATTTCAAACTTTTCACTGCCAAAGTCGATCACCACATCATTGGCCTCAAAAGTACCGGCCAAAACCCCTGGTCTACCCGGCTCTTCTTCTAAAATGCCAGAGGCCACATCAAAGTACATGCGCTTAAGTGAGCTTAAGACACTTTTAGGCCGTGTCTCCTTTTCTTCGTGCCCATTATCTAGAGCGTAGAGATTAAAAGCAAAAAGGAATAAGGTGCTAACTATTATTGTAGTATTTCTTTTCATGACTTTTTTCCTAGTGGAGGATTTGAGCGAGGAACTCTTGTGAGCGCGGGTGGCGCGGATTACTAAAGAATGTTTCTGGTTCGGCCTCTTCAACAATTTGACCGTCATCCATAAAGATCACCCTATCGGCCACTTGTTTGGCAAAGCCCATTTCATGGGTCACACACAGCATAGTCATCCCTTCCTTAGCAAGATCGACCATAACATCTAAGACTTCTTTCACCATTTCAGGATCTAGAGCAGAAGTAGGCTCATCAAAGAGCATTATTTTCGGTTGCATACAAAGACTGCGCGCAATCGCCACGCGCTGCTGTTGGCCCCCACTTAATTGCCCAGGATATTTATGGGCCTGATCGGCAATGGCCACCCTCTCAAGGAGCTTCATGGCAAAGGCTTCGGCCTCTTCTTTGGGTTGTTTCTTTACCCACTGGGGAGCGAGGGTTAGGTTTTCAAGAATGCTCAAGTGAGGAAAGAGGTTGAAGTGTTGAAAAACCATTCCGACTTCTTTTCTTACATTCTGGAGATTTTTTAAATTATCATTAAGAGTAATACCATCAACCTTAATGGTGCCATTTTGATGAGACTCCAGACGGTTTAAACATCTGATCAAAGTTGACTTGCCACTTCCAGAAGGACCACAAATAACAATTTTTTCGCCTTCTTTGATTTTAAGGTTGATGTCCTTAAGAACGTGAAACTCATCAAACCATTTGTTCATATCAACACATTCAATGATGGGCTGATTCTGTTGGTCGCTCATAGGCGTCCTCCATAATGAAACTCTTCTTCAAGCTGTCTCGAATAGCGAGACATTGAAAAACAAAAAATAAAATAGATCAAAGAAACAAAGAGATAGGCCTCAACAGAGAAGCCAAGCCACTTAGGATCCTTAAGAGAAGTTTTGGTTGTCATCAAAAGATCACTTAAGGCAATGATGACCACCAAGGATGTATCTTTAAACATGCCGATGGCCGTATTGACTGTCGGTGGAATCACGATCTTTAAGGCCTGAGGTAAGATGATCTTAAGCATCTTTTGCCAGTAATTAAGACCAAGGGCATCGGCGGCTTCATACTGGCCCTTGCCAACCGCTGAGAGACCTCCCCTTACCACCTCGGCCATATAAGCAGACATGAACATAATAATGGCCGTCTGGGCCCGTAAGAGTTTGGGAAGGACAATACCTTCAGGCAAGAAAAGCGGAAACATCACACTGGCCATAAAGAGAAGGCTGATCATAGGCACTCCCCTAATCAGCTCGATATAACCCACACTAATGGCCTTAACAAAGGGAAGGTGTCCCGTACGCCCAAGGGCCAAAAGAATGCCAATGGGATAGGAGAAGACCAATCCTATAAAGGAGAGCATCAAAGTGAGGGGAAGGCCTCCCCACTTATCTATTGAAACTTCTTCAAAACCAAAGAATCCTCCTTTCATCAAAAAAACGATAAGGAGGCAAAGCTTAAGCCAACGCCATAGAGTGCGCCTGGTCCAACGTTCAGGCTTTCGACTGTAGAAACTCATACTCACAAAGAGAATGATGGAAAGAATAGGTCGCCATAAATGCTCGCGGGGATAGAAGCCAAAGAGGATAAAGATGAACTTCTCTTTAATAAAGACGAGGCAGGCGCCTTCCCCATGGCGACACGTTTGAGCGGTCCCCTCCCACGTGGCCTTCAAAAAGAGCCAATCAAAGAGAGGTCCTAGCGCCTGAAAGAGTACACCGATTAGCACTAAACTCACGGCCGAGTTCAGTGGCGTTGAAAAAAGATTCTTCTTCATCCAGCGGGCCAACCCCTCCATGGGAGGTAGACTCCTCTTTTCCGGATTCTTAGTGTAACGACCTAGCATCAGCCACGCACCTTTAACTGCTGGGAGCGGTTATAAATATTCATCACAAATGATGTAGTCAGACTAAAGAAGAGGTAGACCATCATAATAAGAAGAACAGCTTCAATCGCTTGGCCTGTTTGATTCATGGTTGTATTGGCAACGGCCACAAAGTCGGGATAACCAATACCAACCGCAAGGGAACTGTTTTTGATAAGATTTAAGACCTGAGAGGTCATTGGTGGAACAATGACTCTTAAGCTTTGAGGAAGGACAACAAGCCTTAAGGTTTGAAAGCGAGTCAGTCCAAGAGAGCTTGCCGCTTCCCATTGGCCTTTTGATACTGATTCAATACCGGCCCGTACAATCTCTGCATTAAAGGCTCCGGTATAAAGGACGAGACCTAACATGAGGGCAACAAATTCTGGAGTTAAGCTCATACCACCAGAGAAGTTAAACCCTCCAAGCTGTGGTACATCCAACTCATGGGGAGCTCCACCAAAGGCCCAAACAATAATGGGAAGCACCACAAGAAAGACTGTGACCCACGGCCAAAGAGGCTTTTGCACACCGGTTTTTTCCCGTCTTCTTTTAAGAAAGTAGGCACTGCCTAAAGTGAGAAGAACTCCAGCAGCAAGAGCTGTCTTTACCCAAGGCCAGATACTATGGGCGGCAGGTATAGGAAAGAAGAAGCCTCGTTGGGAAATAAATACTCCCGGTAAGGGATTGAGGGACTCCTTAACCCCTGGGAAAACTTCAGTGAAAACGGCGTACCAAAAGAAGAGCTGCAAAAGAAGGGGGATATTTCGCGCCAACTCAATATAGGAGGCAAAGATACGGCTAAGAAGCCAGTTAGGAGACATGCGACAGATGCCACCAATAACTCCCAGCAAGATGGCAAAGAAATTGCCGATAACGGCAACTTTTAGGGTGTTGAGGATTCCCACCCACAGGGCCTTTTGATAGCTGTCATCGGCCCAATACTCAATGGCCGATTCAGAAATTTCAAATCCTGCCTCTTGAGAGAGAAAGCCAAAACCACTGGCAATATTTTGCTTTTCTAAGTTTTGCTGAGTGTTGGTAACAAGAACCCCTACAACTGTAACCACCATTAGCAGTAATAACACTTGAAATATAAGTGCACGCGACTTGGGGTTATACCAAAGACGGGCAAGGCCCTCTTTCTTGGGGGAAATTTCCATAAAGCAATTTTAGAGGTTTCGACTCGATGTTGACAACAAAGACCGATGCCAGCACTCGGTCATTTTTTTTATGACGAAGCGGTAACAACTTTTCTATTATGTTAGTAATGATTTCAAAAGCTTTGACCATAACTTATAGAAAGAGTGCGCCACTTTCTTTAGGCCTTACTCTGCTCCTTATCCTATTAGGGTTACCATCCCTACAAGCAGCATCCTACCCCTTTGATGTGTGCCAAAAGAAACTTCTTCAAGGAAAAACTCTTAAGCAGTTTATTCAAGAAGAAAGAGCTTCTGAAAAACCTAATAACGAACTTATCTCCCAACTTGAAAAACTCAATAAGAAAGAAGACTGCCTTTCTCTTCTAAAAATGGCGCTCCTTAAAAAGAACGGCCTACTGGAAAATAGAAACCCCGTTAGCTCAGCCATTCTTAAGACCTTCGTCGATTTTCATCACCAGTGGCTCATGCCCCAAGACTTTGATAGGGCTCCTCGTTGTCGCGACCCTTATCAAGATGATCTCTTTGACCCCCTCATTCCAGCTTACCACCTCACAAGGGCACTCTTTCAAGAGGATCGTAACGTAAGCCTAGCGATCACCGCCTATGGTGACCTTAGAGCGGTACGCGAGGGAGAAAACCCAACGAGCTCACCGCAAACCAACCTTTCTTCGGAGGATTATCAAAAGATTCTTGGTTTAGATAAGCCCTTTGACTTTAGTGGAGAAAATCCCTTGATCGGCTTCCTCTATCAACGACCCATTACCTGGAAGAATGTCGCTGATCCAAATTGGTCTCAAACTAATAAAAACTGGGATCAAAGCCGTCAAAAAGGTGAGTTTCGCCTCTATCATCATCAAGGGGCAGGTCTTCTCGGAAGCCCAAGCTTCTTAGTACACTACGCTCCTAAAGAAGTCTCACGCCTAAAAATCTATAAAGCAGATGGACGCAAGAATCTTCCACGCAAGCTTGCCGCGGCCATTCTTAAAAATATTCTTTGTCTTGACCCCTTGAAGTTTAAGGCCCCTGAAAATTTAGAGCTTAAGAAAAATTGGAACCACCCTATCACCCAAGAAAAGCAATGCCTTAATTGTCATCACGACCTCGATCAAATGGCAGCAGGAATGCGCCATCTCACCTACTTGGCCTCTCCTAAGAAGTGCGCCAATGGAGAACATCAGATTGTCGTGCCTTCAAGTTTTGAGACGGCCTATGCAAAGGAACTTTGGAGTGGCCAAAGCGAAGAACAAGAGTTTTCCTTTTCCTACCCCATTGGTTACTTCAAAGAGGAGAAATTTGTTGGCTTTAGCCAGTTAGGCCGCCTCTTAGCGAAGAGACCTGAGTTCTACCAATGTCAGGTCTCAAGATACTTTGACTTCTTTCATAAAGGCAGAACTTCTTTTCAAAAAGATGACCTCGAAAGGCTCGCTCAAAGTTATCAGGAACACCAAAATGGTCTCAAACTATTGGCAGAGCTTCTTACGTTAAAAACTCAAGCCCCTCAGGTGAGCGAATGAGTCATAACCCCATCAATAGACGCCACTTTCTTCAATCTGGGCTTAAGGGGCTAACGGCGCTGCAACTGAGCTCTCTTTTAGGGTGTCTAAAACCACAAAAGACTCCCGGTTTTCACATCTTCTGGCACCACTGGGAAGGGGCTCCCCTGCGCGCCTTCTTTGACCTATGGATTGATCCCTATAATCACCATCCCAAAATCGAACCTCTTGTACCTCAACGCAAAGTCTCTTTTTACAATCAGAGTCTTTCAGTACCAGAGCTTTGGCTCAAGGGTAATAGACCAAGTCCCCTTCTTAAAAAATTCTTATCTATTCGTGGACTGAGCACCAAAAGCCCCCACCTCAAACAGTGTCGCATGGAATGGTTTTCTCAGGATCTTCTTTCTCAACTGAGAGGGGTTGATTCGCCCATAAGCTTCAGTTGGTCTTCCTCCCAAGAAAACCTTGCAAAAACCTACCGACAAATCCTTGGACCACAAGGAGAGATTAAAGACTTAGGAGGACAACCTCTTAGCTTTCTCAAAGGCTGGCACAAGTTACTTAATGATGTTCAAAGAGCAAAGCATCCATCAATCCATTTGGTCGTGGATAATCGTTATAAAAGTAATGGTTATTTCGAAAGTATCTCCACCTTCAGTGAAAAGGATATTGAAGAGCAGCAAGACTATTACCGCCAATTTATTCAAGGGCTAGAAGGTTTTGTCACAGACCTCCAAAAGTATGATCTCTATGACAAGAGCATCATTCTTTTAACTTCAGATCGCTCACGTGTTCCCACTCAAAGACAACCAGTCTTAGAAACAGAGACTCTATGGCAAGGCCTTAATATCTCCTTACTTTCTGGTGCCATAAAAGGCCCTGTTATTCTAGGCCACCTGGCCAAAGAGCATCCGCGCTATAGTGAAAATTACCCAGGTACCTGGGGTCATGGACTTTCTCACTGGGGTCCTGCCCATGTCCATCAATTATTAGCAGACCTTTGCTGGTCAACAGGGTACACTGAGTCGAAAAGTTGGGTGTCAGAGAACCCTTGGATTGACCTCAAGCCTTACCATAGTCTTTATATTAAGGAAGGTCCCGGTCAAATCATAGACTCCTAAGACAAGTATGGACCAAGAAAATAATCAAAATAATGACTCTTCAAAGGAGTCACCCGTTACAGATTACCATCAAAGGTTTGAAGGGCTTAGGTGGGCCAATCGCTGGTCGAAGTTCATAGTCAATAGACCCTATTACGCCCTAGGCCTGTTCTTTTTGTTACTTCTTATCTTTTTGCCTGGAATCTTAAGCATTCAAAGTAAGTGGTCCCCTCGCATTTGGTTTGATAATGACCATCCCGAAATCCACAAGCTCAATCGCTTTGAGCAACAATTTGGTAGTGACACTTTTATTAGCCTTGGTTTCCACCACCCCAAAGGCGTTTTTCAAAATGATGTTTTAAAGAAAATCCAAATTGTCACAGAAAAGATGTGGCAGGTGAAAGACGTCATTCGCGTGGAGTCTATTAGCAATTACAATATGATCAGGGCCGAGGGTGATGAGATCATCATTAACCCCTTTCTTGAGGTCTTAGAAAATAAGGAGCGCCTCAATGAAAATGAGCTCGTCGCTCTCAAGAAAGAGGCCATGGCCGACGATGTGCTGCCCGACTTCTTTCTCAGTAAGGATGGCACCTACACTGTTCTTTACGCCTACCTTATTCCAGGGCTTGGGGGAAAGGAACCAGACTTTACAGATGCTGTCAGACAAACGCGCGAGCTTATTGAAAAATATGCAGAAGCGCCGCCTATTCCCCATATCACATCAGATAAGTTGCAAATTTTTATGACCGGTCCAGCGGCCGGAAATGATGCCTTTAGAGAAGTTAGTGCGGATGACAATATAAAGCTTATTCCCTTTATGTTTTCCTTTATTGTCATCATTCTCTTTCTTCAGTTTAGAAGTTTTACAAGTATCATTCTCGCGTTAGGCCTTATTGGAACGACAATCGGTGTCACCTTCGGTCTCATGGGCCACACGCAAATTATTTTTAATAGCCTCCTTGCCGCTATTCCTGGGGTGCTCTTGGCCATTTGCATTGCTGATGCCGTCCATATCTTTACCAGTTATTTCTACTTTCGAGACCTTCACTATCACTCTCATGAGGCCCTTCATCTTGCCCTTGTGAAGAACTTTCAGCCCACACTGCTGACTTCTATTTCCACGGCCATCAGTTTCTTCAGTATCACTCATACTGATATTGCCCCTATCAGGGATTTAGGCTACCTCAGTGGCTTTGGAACTCTCATGGCATGGCTTTTCACTTACTTAATTTTGGGCCCTCTTATTAGCCTACTCTCGCCTAAGCTTGATAATTACCCGGTGAAAACATTTGAGTTCTACAAACTCTTTGGCAAAAAGAAACAAGATAAGGGCAAAACGCGCGCAAGCTCTCGCCTCTTTGCTGGCCTCATTTATAAAGCACGCTTTCCTATCATTTTTATCTTCATTACGATCAGTGTCCTAAGTGTCATCATCGCCCTACGCAATGAAGTCAACTCGGACCCTATGAAATACTTTCACAAGTCTGTTCCGATTAGAGTCGCCTATGATTTTACGGGCAGTAAACTTGATGGCCTAAGAGGCATTGAGTTTGTCGTAGATTCGGGAAAAGCCGAAGGGATCAAAGAGCCAGAGTTTCTTAGAAAGCTTGATAAATTTATGAATTGGATGGTTGAAGATGAAGAAATCACCAGAGTGCGCTCTGTACGTGAGATCATCAAAAAAATGAATCAAACCCTCCAACAAGGTAAAGCCGAAGAGTATCGCATCCCTGACTCCTCAGCGGCCGTGGGTCAGATGCTCTTTCTTTATACTATTGGCCTGCCTCAAGGAATGGACCTAAATAATCAATTCACCTTAGATAACCGCTACCTTCGTATCAAAGTCACCTGGCAAATCGAAACCTCAAAAGAAAGTGAACTTAAGGCCGCCTATCTGGTCGAGAAGGCCAAAGACTTTGGCCTTAAAATGGAGACAGGCGGCAATGCTCCTATCTACCTCTCTATGAACCAAAAGGTCGTTGAAACCTTCTTTAGCAGTATGGCGATGGCCTTAGTTTTAGTGAGTTTACTCCTCCTCATTGTTTATCGTGACCTCTTTATCAGCCTCTTAGCGATGCTCCCCAATGTCATACCGCTCATTTTTGGTGGAGCCCTTATGGAACTTCTTGGTAAGCCTATTGATATTGGAACCTCTATTGTTAGTACCGTTTGTTTGGGCATCGCCGTGGATGACACTATCCACTTTGTTTCAAGCTATAAGCAATACCGCGACCAAGGCATGGAGCCCTTGGATGCTATAACTGAGACTTTCTTGGTCACAGGAAAAGCATTGGTCATCACAACAGTTCTCCTTTGTGTGGGCTTTGGTGCCTTTATTTTTGCTGACTTTGTGCCTAATAGAAATTTTGGAATGCTTTGTGCCATGATCCTAGGCCTGGCCCTTCTCACCGACCTCCTCTTTCTTCCGGCCTTGCTCCTTACCATCGACCGCAACAAAAGCGGCCTAAAAGATATCGACTCACTGCCACCAAAGAAAGACCCACAGACCCTCACTGAAACTTAAGATTTCTTAATCAAATAATCACTCTTGAACTCTGGTCTAGCAGCTAGAGACAGACTAAATTAAAAGAGTGGAGCCCATACAAAGATTACAAATTAAAATCCGTTTGGCGCGTATTGCCGCCAAAAAAACTCAACAAGAAATTGCCAAGAACTTGGGGGTAAGTTTGCGAACTTATCAAAGAGTCGAGGCGGGAAAAGCTCCATTAGACGTTGAGACCCTTTATAAGCTCGCGGCCATTTATCAAATGAGTTTTCTCACTCTAACAAGCCCAGAAATTAAAGCTGAAGACTGCAAGGGCTTTAAGTTCTATGACTGTGAAAAGAAGCTTCTTTCTCTTCCTGAAGTTGATGACCGTCTACTCAATAAGGTCGTCGAACACTTTACTGAAAACCCCAAGAGTGATGATCAGGTCCTCAGAGTTTCCAGTAACTCACTGATCACAAGCCCAGAGTTTAACCACCATGAAAAGCCTCTCTTTGTGAGTGACGTAAAAACTACCATGGCCAACAAAGAACTTCTTAAACAGGCAGAGGATACGCCTGCATCCCCGTGGGATCTCTCTAAGAACCTTATCAGTCTTGGAGCCTATATTAAGGCATGGGAAGTGGCCCTAAGAGAGCAGTTTGCCGGCTTTCTCCTTGAAGCCGAGAGAGAAAGTGGTAAGGTGGAAAAGCATATCAACCTCATTCTCAACCCTCACCAAGGAAACATCCTTGTTATAGGACAGGCCCTGGTTTAAGTTTAGGTCTATGGTTTCTGATTTCACCCGCTTTCTTATTCGCCTCAAAATCTATCGCTCTGGTCGCCAAATCACTCAGCAAAAAATGGCCAATGAGCTAGGAATTAGCTTGCGTTCCTATCAACGTCTGGAACAGGGAGTTGTCCCCCTGGATGCTGTTCATCTTGAAAAGATCTGTGAAATGCTCAAGGTAAGCTATGAGCAACTCATGGACCCCTGTCACAAAGAAGAAGAGTTTGAAAAAGTAAAATTCTACGATTCTCTTAATGAGCTCATCGAAGCTGAAGGGCTTCATAAGGAGCTTGGGACCTTCTCCCAAACGATTGGAGATCTACATAAAGCAGTTTTTGAAGAAAACCTCCCCATAACTGAGCTTTCCAAGCACCCAAGTTTTGTCGACTCTCCTGCTCACCTCTTTTACACCACCCCAAGCTTTTCTTGGGTCAATCCGGCCACCGTGAGTTCCTATGACCCAAGCTCACCGTCCAAACTCTCTGCTGTTAACAATATGGATGACCTAGAGGACGTTATAAAAGTGTGGGAACATTGTTATGAACACAAAAATGCTTGGTACACAATGCGCGCTGACACCACCCATAAGGGACAGACGATGATTATCTACAACGCCTGCCACTTTAGCCTCTATGATGGCCTGCCCTTTGTCATAGGACAGATAACAAAAGTAGAGATAGATTAACTGGGATTAGCGAATAGGTGGTGCATACATCAGACCACCCTTTGTCCACAGAGCATTAATACCGCGCTCTAACTTTAAAGGACTTTCCTTTCCAATATTGCGCTCAAAGACTTCACCATAATTTCCAACCATCTTGATGATATTGTAGGCCCAGTCCTCAGACACCCCTAAGGACTTCCCGTTACCAGGGGTCACGCCAAGAAGTCTCTTTACATTGGGAACCTTACTCTTCTTTTTGACCTCATCGACATTCTTTGAAGTTATGCCATATTCCTCTGCACTAATCATGGCAAAGACTGACCACTTCACGATATCAAACCATTGATCATCACCGTGAACAACTGCAGGACCTAAGGGCTCCTTAGAAATGACTTTTTCAAGGATGATATAGTCTTCGGGGTTCTTTGTTTTCGATCTTTCAGCAACTAGACCTGAAGTATCGTTCGTAAAGGCATCACAACGCCCTTTAAAAAAGGCTTGAGTGACTTCGTCATTAGATTCAAAAACGACGGTCTTCATTTTAATGCGATTGGCACGAAAGTAGTCGGCCAAATTAAGCTCGGAAGTTGTCCCCTGCTGAGTGCAAATCGTAGCCCCATTAAGGTCTTTAATTTTCTTCACCTTGTCTTTCTTTCGCACCATAAAGCCTTGGCCGTCATAGAAGACCGTTGGGCCAAAATTAAGCCCAAGAGAGGTATCACGGGTAAGTGTCCATGTGGTCACGCGACTAAGGAGGTCAACCTCACCAGATTGAAGAGCGGTAAAGCGGGCCTGACCAGAAAGGGGGACAAATTTTACTTTCTTAGGGTCACCTAAAACAGCGGCGGCCACGGCACGGCAGACATCCACTTCAATCCCAGACCAATTTCCTTTAGAATCCGGTGCAGAAAAGCCAGCAACCCCCATTGTGGTCCCACAGTTCACCATCTTTCTCTTCTTCACTTTCTCTAGAATGGATTCAGCTGAAGCGTTTTGACCAAACGCAAAAAGAGCCGAGACAAGGCAAGTGCTTATCAGGTGAATTGGGCTTTTAAACACAGAAAACTCCTTCAATTAAGTTTGAAGCATTATCATCACAAGTCATTGTAAACCTGTAAAGTAAACATGCTCGACGGCCCAACTCCTTTAGCTAAGTCGGACAATGTAAGTTGCCACTCTTTGGGGCCAAAGCTACCATGTGTCTAAACACAATTAATAAATTCAGTTCTCAAGCCCCACAGAAGGAGCCCTTATGAAGACCGTCACACCCAGTCCTTTTAAAAAGCTGACTCTTATTACTACTCTCTTTTTCGGCCTATGTTCGGCCCAAGCCTTTGCCGACTCTCAGGTAATCAATACTCTCATCAATGAACTGGGCCGTAGCTTTGATCCTAATGTGCAAACAGAGTTGGTACGCACACTTAAGAGCTATAACCAAAGTAGCGATGTTCGCTATGCTCTTCTCAATCAACTCAATAATGGTATGAACTTTCAAAATGTTCGCATCGAAGCTGCCCGCAGCTTAAGTAACCTTATAAGTTTTCAAGAAGTTTCCCAGGCCCTTATTAACGCCCACGACTCTTCTCAAGATGCCTACTTTAGATCAGAGATGATCAAGACTCTCTACCTCTATGCCCCTCAAAGCCAACGAGTACGCCAAGTCCTGATCAGCAACCTTCAAGGCAATCATGACGAGCGCATAAAAATCGCCTCTGCCTTCGCTCTTAAAAAGTCCCTCGATGATGGTAATACTCGTCAACAACTTCTTAACTTAGTAAGAAATCGCTTCCTCAGTACAAACGTAAGAACCGAGCTCTTAAAAAGTCTTTACAACGGCATCTCTTATTCTGAGGTGAGAAACGCCATTCAAAATATTGCTCTTGATGGTAGCGAGGATATCAACCTTAGAGGAGCTGCCACTCGTATCATCAGTGTTGCTCCTCAAAGCCGCAGCCAAAGATCTGCGCTTTTTAATCTTCTCGCCAACTCCCAACACGCTAGCCTAAGAGCTCAAGCGGCCAGTGGTCTTAAATTACAAATGACAGAGGAAGATGTGCGCTGGCTAGGATTAGCGACCGACCCACGTACAGGACTCGGCCGCAACCCCTTCTAGAAGGCTAGAAGGTACGTGGTACTTTTACAGAACATGCGTCATTTTTTATGACGCGCGTTCTGTAAAAGTACCACGTACCTAAGAAAGTTTATTGAGCTGACCCAGGATAGCGACTGCTGAATCTGGGTTAAGCTCTTTTGAAAAGTTTGTGACAATAGGTCTCGGTAGAACAATAGAGCCGAGATGTTCCAACTGAGCTCGCATGGCCTGAGTGACTTTTAAACCGCCGCCCCCAGAGTGAGTGGCAACAACCGCAGGCTTGCCATTAAAGGCCCCACGCCAATCTTCATCACCTGAACGACTAATCCAAGCAATAGCATTATTTACAATAGGCGGAATGCTGCCGTTATATTCTGGTGCACAGAAGGTTAAACTCTTGGCCTCACAAAATAGTGTGGTTAAGGTTTTCGCCACTTCAGGGATGCCCTTTCCTTCTACCGTGGGTGTATAAACAGGTAGATCATAGTCTTCAAGACAAATAAGGCGGGTTTCCATTTCCAGCTCTTTAGCTGTCTTCTCTAGGGATTGAGCAAGCTTGTGATTATTATTTCTTGTTGCGCTAATAATGAGGTGCATGAGATCTCCTTAAAAAGATATGAGACCACTGTATTACATGGGGACAGAAGGGAAAAGACCAAAGGGTTAAACACAGCTTAAAATGGACTTAGAATGCGTATAGAGACCAGAGGTGACTAAGAGCTTAGTCAAGAAACTCGCGTGGTGCACGACCCGCTTCTTCAAACGAGTTGATCTCAACATTTTGCCTTTGAGCTTCATCCGACAGGTGATTGATAATGGTTTCCTCATAGTCCTTAACCATGGCCGCAACCAATTCATTTTGAGGAATACTTAGGATGCGCATAAGGTCGCCAAGGGCCTTAAGAGGAATAGCACAAATGCCACGCTCAACATTGGATACGAATTGACCATTCTTATAACCAAGAAGATTTGAGAGCTCGACTTGGCTCAATTTCTTAGGGTGTTGAAGACGATATTTCTTAACCAGTTGAGCAATTGAATTAAAACTTCTATTTTTCGATTTCATAATAACAACCTCATCTGTTAGCCTATAAAGCATTCAGGAAGCTATCAATACTTAGGTACTAGACTAAGGATTTGTCTAACTCAATCGGAAAATTTTGTGGAGCCTTTGTGAAAAAATTCGTTAAGATTCAATATTTATTACTGTTAATGATCTCCATAAGCAGTTGTTCTTCCATATCATTATTCAGTAAAAATGAACAGAACAAGGGTATTCCTAAAGGTAATGTGAGCTATGGTGATCGCGTGCGCCTACGACTCATTGAGAATGTTCCCAACTATCGATTCTGCTTAGAAAAATACCTGCCTCCAACAGAGTCTGGAACCTTTAACGGCTCTGTCACTTTCTCATTTGCCATTAATCGTCACGGCATGGTGAAAGAGGTTGCTGTGGTTTCAGATCAATTAAGAAATATTAAGGCAAAAGGCTGCCTCATTAAAACCATCACCATGCTGGAAATGCCAAAACACGATAAGAAGAAAGACTTCAAGGTACGCCAACCCATGGGCATCAGCATGCAATAAAAGTGTGGTGAGAAAGAGCTACTTAGAGAGTTCTAACTTATCGATGCGTCTTTTAAGTTCTGCACGAAATTTAATTTCATGAAACTTATTCGTTTGCCCGTGAACTTTCTTGGGATCAAAGCCTGCCATCTTCTCAAAAAGTCCGGGAAGATCACCAAGAGATTCTTCCTTGCCTAAGACCCCTTCTCCAGTGACAAATTGATGGCCTTCACTTTCCTTTGGCATCCAAACAGGTGTTCCAGTAGAGAGCGCTTCAACCGCCCTAACGGGAAAGCCCACATGTTGAAAGGAAAGAAAACCACGGCAAGCGGCCAATAGAGGTGCCAGCTCTCCAGCACATCGGGAGCCATAAAAATTAGACTCATCCTCATCCTTCTTTAAAGATTGAAGATGATCATCATGGCCTACGAATTTAAATTTAATATTGTCCGCCTTAAGACTCTTTACCAGCTTCTCCGCTTGATCTTTCTTTAAAGATTCAGCATCAAGACAGAGGAAATCTTTAGGAAAGGCCTTGCGAGTCGCCTCGGGGAAGAGAGGAAAGTCGGTGGCCTTAAAGAATGGGCTCATCACTTTAACATTGGGATGCCTTTCGGCCCAAAACTCTCGGGCCTTTTCATGGGTCACCCACAATTCATTGGCCTGCTTCATAGACTTAGAGGCCCAGTTTTCAAGATAGGCCCTAAAAATCTTTTCACGCCAAAACTTTGGTTTTCTTTCGAGAAATTTATTTTCAGTAAGATAAGTGATTTGATAGACCCCTTCACAACGGGCAAAGCCCTGAGAAAAGCCACTTGAAATATTAATGAGAAGATCTACAGAGCAAGGAATGGTGAGGTTCTTACAGGCCCCGGGAATGAGCATCGCCTTCTTCCACCACTCATCACCAAAGGGCAGCTCTTCAGTGATCATATTTGTTAAGTAAGTACTTTGAATGCGCCGCTGTTCAACAGGGCCTAGGATCTTTCCCTCATGATGAACAATGGTATAGAGTTCGGCCTCTTCATAGAGGCCTAGGATATTTTCAATAACTTCGATGGTGGCATTTCTTGCCACTAAGGCGTCACAACTGACTACAACTTTCATTTTTTAAGGCTCTTAAAATACTCTGCAGTTTCTCTAAGTCCCTCTTCAAAACCCACCTTGGGGCGATAGTCACTAATAATAAAGAGTTTATGCATATCAGGACGACGCCTTTTTGGGTCATCTTCCGGAAGAGGATGGTAAGTAATTTTAGATTCTGAGTTGAGAGTTTTCACAATAAACTCTGCAGCCTCTTTAATGGTGTACTCGTCAGGGTTTCCACAATTAAAAGGGGTGTGAACCTGGGAGAACATCACATTGTGGATGGCCTGAACAAGATCCGTCACATAACAAAAGCTTCTTGTTTGGGAGCCATCTCCATAAATGGTGATGTCTTCATTATTCATGGCCTGATTGATG
>JAUIBX010000274.1 GCA_030427595.1 Bacteriovoracia bacterium
GCCGTTAACTAAAAGGTTGGGAACTTTTGTTGGTAGAACCTTTGGTTCTTTTAATGAATCATCGTAGTTTGGTTGCCATTGTACTGTTTCTTTATCAAGATCTCGAAGCATCTCTTCTGCGAGCTTCTTCATTCTGATCTCGGTGTACCTCATCGCTGCAGCATTATCACCATCGATTGAACCAAAGTTACCCTGACCATCAACCAGGGGATAGCGCATAGAGAAGTCCTGAGCGAGCCTTACAATTGTGTTGTAAACAGCAGAATCACCATGTGGGTGATACTTACCAATAACGTCACCAACAACCCTTGCAGATTTCAAAAAGGGCTTATTGTGAAAGTTTCCAAGGGAGTGCATTGCATAGAGCGCTCTCCTGTGAACAGGTTTTAGACCGTCCCTTACATCGGGAAGTGCACGTCCTATGATGACGGACATTGCATAGTCTAGATAGCAGTTTCTCATTTCATCTTGAATGAAAATGGGTGCTACATTACTTGGATTTTGATTATCAGTATTATCAACCATGATTTATCCCAATTATACGTCTAGATTTCTTACGTTAAGAGCATTGTCTTCAACAAATTGACGGCGAGGTTCAACATTATCACCCATCAAAACTGAGAAAACTTGATCAGCTTCAATTGAATCTTCAATTTTCACTTGAAGTAGAGTTCTGTTTTCAGGGTTCATTGTTGTTTCCCAAAGTTGCTCTGGATTCATTTCACCAAGACCCTTATAACGTTGGATATAAGCACCTTGCTTACCATCGGCGATTACATAGCTTGCAAAATCTTCGAGGTTTTCAAATTCTCTCTTACCAGCTTTTTCCTTCTCGATTGTAAAATTAGATTTTTTGTATTTATTGATACCTTCCCAACCATTTAAGAGGTCATGAAATTCAGAGCTTTCAAGAAAGTAGCTATTAAGTTTTAATCTCTTCGTTCTTGCTGTGGTCTGAACAATAACCTTAACCATAAAACAGTCATGTTCTTTGTCTTCAGCAATCTCGAATTCATACTTTTTAAGAGTTTCATTTTCTAGCGTTTTAAAATAATCAGAAATTTTTGCTACTTCTTTTTCGATCAAGTCTTTAGACTTCAGCGTTTCATTTCTAATATCGCTCCATTCGATAATTGTTTTTAGTAACAAGGTATCGAAATGGTTATCATAGGAATCCAAGTTCTTTGTGTATGAGGTGTACTTATTAATAAGCTTCTTGGTTTCCTCATTATCAAACTCATTGCCATCGATTGTAACAATTGCACCATCTACTGCATTGATAACCAGAAAGGACTCTAATGATTTTTCATCTTTCAAGTATCTCTCTGATTTTCCTTTCTTGTATTTATAGAGTGGCGGCTGGGCTATATAAATATAGCCATTCTCAATAAGCTCTGGAAATTGACGATAAAAGAGAGTCAATAAGAGAGTACGGATGTGAGAACCATCGACGTCTGCGTCCGTCATGATAACAATTTTATGATAACGAAGTTTGGAAATATCAAAGGATGCTTTACCAATGCCTGTACCAAGAGCTTGAACGAGCATCTTGATTTCAGCGTTACCCAACATTTTGTCGTAACGAGCTTTTTCAACGTTTAAGATTTTACCCTTCAGAGGTAAAACGGCTTGAGTACGACGATCTCTACCCTGTTTAGCTGATCCTCCCGCAGAGTCACCTTCCACAATGTAAATTTCGCAAAGCGCAGGATCCTTTTCTTGGCAGTCCGCCATCTTACCTGGAAGTCCACCTGTTTCGAGAACAGATTTTCTTCTCGTAAGTTCTCGGGCCTTTCTTGCGGCTTCTCTAGCAGCAGCTGCATCTACTGCTTTTCTAATAATTGTTTTAGCTGTACTGGGATTTTCTTCAAAATATGATTTAAGTCCTTCACCAACAAGTGAGTTAACAATACCTTCTACTTCTGAGTTACCGAGCTTATCCTTTGTCTGTCCTTCAAATTGAAGTTCGGGAAGCTTAACTGAAATGATGGCAGTGACACCTTCTCTCATATCATCACCCGTAAGATTGGTTTTGATACCCTTGAGAAGATTGTTATCTTTTGCGTATTGATTAAGAACACGTGTAAGTGCTGTTTTAAATCCAGAAAGGTGAGTACCACCACCTGGAGTAGAAATGGCATTGGCATATCCTGAAAGCACTTCGTTGTAAGAATCTGTCCATTGAAGAGCAATTTCGACTTCGTAATCTTCTTTACACTGAGATATATAAATTGGCTTTTTATGAATAGCTGATTTTGCTCTATTCAAGTACTGAACAAATTCAACTAAGCCGCCTTCATAATGAAAGGTTTCTTTTTTCTCTGTTCTTTCATCTTTGAGAATTATTTTTAAGCCTTTGTTCAAAAAGGCCATTTCACGAAACCTATTGGCCAAGGTTTCATAGTTGTATTCATGAACTTCAAAAATTTCAGTATCTGGCTTAAAGGTAACAGAAGTTCCAGTAGCATTATCTTCTTGTACGCCAACCTCTGTTAAAGGCTGTGTAGAGTTCCCTCTTTCAAATTGAACAGCATATACTTTGCCATTTTTTTTGATTTCTAGCTTTACCCATTTAGAGAGGGCGTTAACAACCGCGGCTCCAACACCGTGAAGACCACCGGAAACCTTATAAGCAGAGCCTTCTTCATTAAATTTTCCACCAGCGTGAAGTTTTGTATAAACCAGCTCAGCAGCTGAAATTTTTTCGACAGGGTGCATGTCCACTGGGATACCCCGGCCATTGTCGATAACAGTCACTGAATTGTCTTTGTGAATAAGAACTCTAATTTCAGTACAATAACCAGCAAGTGCCTCATCAACTGCATTATCTACAATTTCATAAACACAATGATGAAGACCTCTAAAGGCCGTATCACCAATGTACATACCAGGTCTCTTGCGGACAGCTTCTAAACCTTCTAAAACTTTAATTTGATCAGCGGTATACTTTTCACCGACTTTCGATATGGATGGTGGTTGATTTTCCAAGAAGAAACTCCCGTGTCTCTAAAATTGTGGACGCCTAAATTTTTTGGACAACACCGGAGTCAACATAGAGCTTGTTTGCCCCCTCCAAGGTATCCAATACTTCTTTAAAACTATCGTTTGCTGTAGTGATGAGGACTTGAAAGTTTTTACTCTTCAGGTACTCCACTAATCGCCGCCATCTGAGCTTGTCTAATTCGCCTGAGACGTCATCCAACAATACGATAGGAAAAGAGTTAAATTTATACCTAAATAGCTCTATGTAAGCAAATAAGAGGCTCAAATAAGACATTTTTTGTTGGCCGAGAGAACAGTAATCAAAAGAGTTTAGACCATCAAAAAGAAGCACATAGTCGTCTTTATGAATCCCGTAAGATGTGTGACCAAGAATTAAGTCCTTGGGCAAGTTTCTTTGACACATTTCTAAGTAATCATTCTTGGACATATGCGCCACTTTTGTGTCTAGCATTATTTCCAGATCATGCTCTTCAGAGAAAAGTTCATAGAATGCATTTCTCACAAATGGTTTTATTTCTTCTAAAAACCTAATACGGGTCTTTGTGAGAAAAAGGGATGCTTCGGCCATTTCTCCATCAATGGCATGAATTTGCTTTTCATACTGAGAGGGTTTTGTAGAAAGCAGCTTATTTCTAAATCTTAAACTTTTAGTGAAGCGTGCCAAGGACTTCTTATACTCTGAATCTAGTTGGCCAATATGATCATCAACCCAATTTCTTCTTTGAGATGCCGATAAATGAAAGCCTTGGCTATCAAAGGGATTGATAAAAACCACCCCAACCTGAAGCTTTTTCTTTGTGGGTTTACTTTGCTGAAACCAAGTAGACCCATTCTCATTTAACTTGCCAGAGTAGCTTATGTTCTCGTTATTTTCTTTT
>JAUIBX010000048.1 GCA_030427595.1 Bacteriovoracia bacterium
GCTTTGACTCAAAGGCCCGTCCACATAGGCGGTGGCCTTTTTTTACCTTGGTGCAAAGGTTTTCTATTTTTTCTCCTAGCTTACAAGAGAGAAAGAGTTCGAGTTCATCATCTTTAGTTAAGAAGACGCCACCCTTATCCAAAACCTGAAGCCAAGGAATTTCAAAAATATGCTTTAAGCCAACCTCAAGCTTTTCTTTGAGTCCAAGGTCAGTTTTACCATTGAGCTTAAGAAGCTTATTGATGGTTTCAACTTGCATATTTCGCAAAAGAAGTCTTCTTTCATATTCCTGATCTTTCTTTTCCTGCTCAGTAATATCTAAAATAATCGCCGTAAAAACTTCATGGCCATCAATATTCATAATCTGCAAATCAATCATTGCATTATAGTGAGAGCCATCTTTTCTTTGGTGAATCGTTTTAAATGAAAGTTTAGAGCTTTTACCTTTAGTAAGTGGTTCTACCAGCATAGCAAATTCGCTAAAGCTGTAGTCAGGCTTAATATCTATCGGGCTCATTTGAGTAAGTTCATCTAAGGTGTAACCCAAATTATCAAGAGCTGCTTTGTTAGCAAAAGTGAATTTAAGATCATCACAAGAAAAAACAAAAATCTCATTAAGAGATTCTTGAAGGAGTTTTTCTTGAAATCTTTGAATATCAAAAGATTTGGGCATGTCATCTTTTCGGCATTCAAAGGGGATTCTTCATGAAAAATGATTTAAGATTAACGACTTTTAAGAAAAATTCCCCCCTTCTCTCACCGCAAACAGAAGGGGGGAATATGGCCAGGAACCTCTATTGCAATACGCCTAGAGGGGCTTGATCTGTATATTCACTGTCTAATTCTTGATCTTGATAGCGTTCCTCAATTGTTTCCGCTAAAGACCGACTAAGATTTTCAAGAGTATTATCAACCTTTTCAAAGACGCTGCCATCAGGACAGGAGATGCTAAGACCATCAGGTGAAAGGCTTCCCCCTTCACAGCCCATAACAAACTCAGGGCGAGGGTCTTCATCTTCTGGTGAGCGCTCTTCACAGCGACCGAGACGAGGATTATATTCATGGTCTGCACTTCGACAGTCACAGTTACCAGAATGACCCCAGCGATTCAGATCCTTAGTACAACGAGTAAATTCAGGCTTAACATCAGTGACAGGAAATTTATCGGGTGTGTCCGTATTAATGGCCACACATTCACCAATCTTTTGGTTGTAGAATTCATCGAAGCCACAACGACAATTTGAGGGATAGCCCCACTGATTAAAATCTCTGGTACACATCATTGTATCAGTAGGGGCATTATCCTCAGCAAAAACGGGTAAAGACAACAGACAGACAAAAAGGGCACACAACTTAACGTTCAACAGGATCTTCATTTTCAACTCCTCAGCTACAACATTCACTTCAACAAAAATCAACATCAGCATTAACAATAACGAGGTAGAAACAACTTTTTCTTTACCTGTGACCAGTTTACGAGGGAACCCAAATTAGCCCTAGAAGAAAATCAAGGGCAACGCAAATTCGATAATTTAAAGGGAGAAAAGTGGAAAATAGGCCAAAAATTGTGCCCACAAATATTGCCACCCTCTTTCTAAGTTATGGAAAGAAATAAAAAAGAGGCCCCGTTGGGTAGGGGCCTCCGTATGTCGCTCTCCTCGACTTCCCTGCAACCTTATGGGAAACGCACGACCCTAGGTGAGGGCTCATAAGTCATAGACTTAATGATGGGTACAATTCGAGACCTCTCACAACTTCTGTAGCTTGAGTCCACTACGACGGTATAAACCGACTCACTTGAGGTCCTAACCATAAAGGTGTCTATTTGAACAATTGCGGCACCACATACAGCGGGATGAAAGAATCTTGGCTTGTTTACAACACAGCTCGTTTGGTTCTCTAAAATTTCTGTATCAACAAGGGTTCTGATCGCTTCAGGGGCTTTGATCGTCGCCGCTTCTAAAAGGCGAAGCTCACCGTCCATACATTTTTTGTATTCTGCCTGATCAGGGTGACGAGGTGTTCTCGCCATTGTTGATAGTCCACTAAGTGCAATTACAAGTACCATTAATTTTTTCATGTCATTCTCCATATTTAATTTGGTTTAAGTTCATTCATTTATTGATTAGAAATTTCCAGCAAAGTCCAAAGCTAACACTCTGAGCGCATCTTTAAGACCACGGGCCTGTTGAGCGGCACGCTCATTTTCAAAGTTCACTTTATGAGAAACCCAACATCCCTGAGGACCCTGGACAAGCTCCATCGGCCTTTTAAAAACTTTAGTCTTAAAATCGTAGTCTCGAGCAATTGATAAGTGATTGTTTGAAAGCTCAGGTCCAGCAAACATCATACAAACGATTTCAGAAAACTGCTTCTTAATGGGGGCATTTGCAATGGCAATCACACTCGAACGAATAGAGTCATATACAAGTTCATTAAGAACTTTTTCATGAGTACTTGTGATGACATCACCACCAATGAAAAAGGGACGGTCACCTGTAGCGACACTAAGTTCTACGGTAAGAACACGGTCATCACTCACAGTGGCCCTCATCACTTTGACTACTGATTGGTCATCTCTCTTGTCGAGAGTGGCAAAACGGTAAGAAGCGATGTCCATACCAAAGCCAGAAAGTGACATAAGAAAAAGCATTAAAGTTAAAAGTGTGCGTTTCATAAGAGACTCCTTATTTAAGCGAGCGTTTTGCTCAAGTATTTATGAAGTCGTTTTACGCACTCTGGTGAATTTACAATAGATTTTTTTAATTAATTACTTAGTCTTTAGTTAACTATTTACTTAATCTTAATCCATAATATACTGAAATTAATGAAGAAAACTGTATTTGATTTTAAAGACTATAAACGCTATATCCATGAAAAAATTACCAACTCTCCCCACAAAGGGCGTGGTCTAAAGCGTGCTATGGCCCAACACCTAGGCTGCCAAACCGCCTATATTAGCCAGGTCCTCAATCAAAGTGGTCACTTCTCTTTAGAGCAGGCCATTAAACTCAATCGCTTCTGGGATCACAATGAAGAGGAAGGCCGCTTCTTTCTCCTCCTTATCCAACGCCAAAGAGCAGGGACAAAAGAGTTAGCAGACTTCTTTAAAAATGAAATGGAGATCATTAAAGAAAAACGCTCAAACCTTAAAGAGCGCCTTAATATTGGCGACTCTCTCGATGAGAATAACCAACATATCTATTATTCAGTTTGGACCTATGCTGCTGTTCATATCCTGCTTTCCATTCCCGATTATCAAACCCCTAGGGCGGTCGCTGACTACCTCAACCTTCCTCTCAAGCAGGTTCAAGAGATTTTGGAATTCCTTTTAAAGACCGGTTTGGCCCTACAAAAGGGCAGTCGCTATGAAATTGGAAAAACGAGAATTCACCTAAGTAAAGACAGCATCCCAATCAGAAGACATCATTCTAATTGGCGTAACCAAGCACTTAATAGCATCGACAAAAACCACCCCGCAGACCTGCACTATTCAAATGTGCTCTCTATGGCGCACAAAGATGTTCCCAAAGTAAAAGAAATTCTGATCAAGGCCATAGAAGAATGTCGCGAGATTATAAAAGTCTCAAAGGAGGAGCGAGTTCAGGTTATGACAATGGACTTTTTCGCTCTTAACGATGCTGACAACTCACCTTAAAGGTACGTTTGGCACTATTCTTGCCCTCTTTAATGTCACTTATCAAAGTAGCTTCGACGCCTTTATTTGTTATCTCGGCCTGAGCACAATCAGATTGGCCGAAAACCTTTTGCTGGCAAATATTTAAAGAGAGCTTCTGATTTTCTTTTTCAAAACTCACCTCTAGAGAAAGATTATTCAAGCCAAAGACTGGAGCAACTTCAACTTCAGTTGCGATCGGGGCTTCAATATTATTACCCCTTATAAGAGCATGGCTCCAACTGGCAGCGCTAGGTCTAAAGAAGCTAGTTCTTTCACTTAAAGTCACTTGCTGATAAGAGAGATAGCTCACCCTCTTACCACCATCGAGCATCACTTTAGCTGAACAATGAAGTTCAAAGGGAAAGGGCGTGATAGGTGTATTGACTCGAGGAAAGTTCATTGGACCGACAACACGACCTCCACTAGACTCAGCCCCAAGAAAGATACGACTGAGGTCTGTATTATCAAGTTTTACTGCAGGAAGATCAAAATCAATGGGAGTCAGAGTCGGCTTACAAGGAATGGGATCTATCGATAACCTTACCAAAGGATCATCACAAGATGGCCTTACATCAACAAAGCCCGATTGGGCGTTTACGATATTTCCTGAAAGTGCATAGAGTACACATGACAGTAGTAGTGTTGCATTTGTCTTCATAATTCTCTCCTAGAGAGGTTCTACTGCGTGCCCAGATCAAAAACAACTAACAAGAAATTTTTCCACGAAAATAGAGTCCTTAAAAAGGAAGAATTGTTTAATTTTTTTACTCATAATTTCTATTAGAAAAACTGATGTTTGAAACACCCTCTTCTTACTCTGATGATAGAGTCTTTAGTTCCTCTAACTTAGGCCAAAAAGTGGCCACAATGGCACTAAAATCCACAACATAGAGCACAAAATTAACGCGTAAAATTTTTTCAGAGTGCTTTGCATCCCCCTCTCCCGTGCATAGTTTGGCCGCCGCTCAAGCAACGATGCATGAGCAAAAAATAACGAGAGGAGGAATTATGAAAACATTAGGACTACTCGTTGCAATGCTCTTTAACGGAGCAACTTTTAGTGAAGACTACACAGAACATGAACATGATCACGACCACGCCAGGCCATTTACCCCAGAGGAAGAAGAGGCCTACTTTACCCCCTTTGAAAATGGCCTCTTTAGAAAGCGCCGCTTTCCCTACACCTACTGGAATGAATGCTCCAAACCCATAACGGGTAACTACCAAGGCTACTCCTGCACAAGCATAAGAAGAATCTCAGAGATCCTCTTTGACTTTATGGATACCCATCTAGGTCGCTGTGTAGAAGAAGCCGCCAGTACTATTGGCTGGGTGGTAGAAGATTATCACATTACCCACAAGGGAATCTATGGTGACCGCAACCACTCTTCACGCTCTCTCCATGCTGAAGGGCGTGCCATCGATATTTCTGCCATAAGCCTCACTCTTTCAGATGGAAGAAGGCGCAAGCTCGATTACAAGTCCTACGCTGGTGGAAAGTTCTTTAGCAAGCTGAGGTCTTGTTGGGGATCATCAGTCATGCAATATAACAACTGCCCCTCTTACAATGGTGTCCGCCACAGAACCGGCTCCATTGGATCAGAGAACCATCGCCACAAATACCACCTTCACTTATCAGTGCCCTACTGTATTTCAGGTCGATATGCTGGTCATTATTATCGCCGCTAAGGCCCTTCCCCCCATGTGGCCAGACTATCTGTTTTGGGCGCCTCAACCTCTTTTTAAAGGGTTGGGGCGTCTACTTTATAGACATGGTGGAAAATTTGCCAAGATTCCCCCATCGCGCCAAAAGGCGAGGTAGAGTTCTTCCATGAAAAATATCCTCATCCTTTCCGCCCTACTCTTTCTCATCAGTGCCTATACTGACGCTAAAGACTATGTCCTAGTTGGGGTTTCAGGGTTTGGTACTCGAAGACCAGATAACGCCTGGCAACCTTCAGGGGCCCATGAAAACCTACCTCGCTTTGGCAATATTTATGCGCGCCACGAGCTTGTTCATTACGCAAAGACAAGAGAACTTAGGGCGATTCTTGAAGACTTCGATTGCCAAGATGGTGTGCAAAGAAAGCGTGACCTAGGTCTTATTATTGTCGCCAATAGTTGGGGTTCAGGTGAAGGTCATAAACTCGCTAAGATGTATCAAAAGAATTGTGGCCAATTAGTAGAGGCCTTCTATCTTGTCGATGGAGTGGCCAAGCCGATAGGTTCTTTTAAGAGAGATATCCCGGCTAAGACTTGTTTTAATTACTACCAAAGAAAAGGAGCTGTTCGCGGAACAGCTCAAGATAATTGCGCCAATACTGACTATACCAATCAATGTGAGTCACGCGGCTATGGCGCCGTTCAATGTCATATTTGGGTTGAATGGCTTGGAACTGAGCTAGCGGCAGAGCATATGATGAAAAACTACCTACGCTAACCTCTTGCTTGCATCCTCTAAAGATTGAGAAGGAAAATTGATCACGAAACAAGTGTGCTCTTTTGAGTGATCGACCTTAATTGTAGAGTCATGCTCTTTAATAATATCAGACACAACCCCAAGACCAATCCCCGTTCCTTTGCCCTTTTCCTTAGTCGTATAGAAAGAATCAAAAATATTCTCGGCAATTTCTTGAGGAATCCCGTCACCACTATCTGTCACGGTAACAAAGATGCCCTGGGTAGGATCAATATAATGATCCACTTCGACCCAACGATCTTGAAGGTTCTCAATGGCATCAACGGCATTATTATAGAGGTTTACAAAAACCTGTTCCATCTCAGAGGCTTCACAAAGAACCATGAGGGGCTCTTGATTCTTGAGGCGAAACTCAACGTGACTACGGCGAAATTTATGACGAGTATATTCTGCAGAAGTGAGAATAATCTCAGTCAGGTTATTCACTTTAACTTCACGGTTAACGGTTTCATTACGAGAGTACTTTCTTAAATTTTGTACCATTTTCAAGAGACGCTCCATTGGAGGATCGGCCTTTTCAAGAATCGAGAGGGCTTCTTCTAGAGTTTTCTTTCGGCGGGCACTATTGAGAACACCACTGATAACCGTGAGAGGATTACTAATCTCATGGATCATTGATGAAGCCATTTCACCGAGAGTGGATAGCTTTGCTGAATGAAGGAAGAGTTTTCTCTCTTGCTCAGCCTTAAGTTCAGCTTCTTTAAGAGAGGTGACGTCTTGAAAAGTTCCTCTAAGCTTTTGGACCTTGCCATTTCTATCGTAAACGGCTTCCCCAGCTGTACGAACCCAAATCTTTCTTCCTTTAGCGGTGACCAGTTGGAAGTAATCATCCCAAGGCTTACCGAATTCAAGGCAATTTTCGATAGCTCGTTGGATGCGAGGCCGGTCTTCTTCTACATAAAATTCAATAGCGAGCTCTTTTTGAATTTTTATTCCTAGAGGAATTTCATGAATAATATAGGTCTGATCAGTCCAAATGACTTTTCCAGTAGTAACATCAAGTTCCCAACCACCAACTTTAGCAATTTCTTGAACGGCCTGATTGACGCGTAAGAGATCTGCATTTTCTTCTTCTAATAATTTTTGACGAGTGATCTCAAAGCGAATGGCAAAGTAACCAATAATCTCACCTTCATCATCAAGTTCCGGAGAGATGGTGGTACTCACCCAATAAATCTCACCTTTTTTTGTCTTATTACAAATATCCCCATGCCATGTCTTTCCCGCTTTAATGGTATCCCACATATTTTTCCAAAAAGACTTTGGGTGATGACCAGAGTTTACAATTCTCTGGTTCTGACCAATCAACTCCTTTTGGGAGTAGCCTGAGATTTTACAAAAATTGTCATTGGCGTAGGTAATAATCCCATCGGCGTTGGTATAAGCTACGATGGCACTGGTATCTATGGAGCGAATAAAGTTCTTTATTTTCATACGAAGTTTATCGGTTCTCAACAGTTCTTCCTTATGCTTCTCCCTAGATTTTTTAGGCAATTTCACCTTTATTTCAATTAATCCTCTAAGTACCTAAAAGTTCGAAAGGGCATCATTCAATGTCACCTCTTAAGCTTCCGATAAAAGACTGATGTATGGACTAAACTTTTTCCTATTTTTAAGCCTTTGCTTCGTCCCCTTAAAGGCAAAGGAATTGAAAAACGGCATCCTCGTTTTTGATGACAAAAGCGAAGCCGCCGCCCATACCGTCAACACCATTTGGGACTATGTGCCTGAAGACTCTCAAAAAGTGGCCTATGCTCAGGCCGACGCCGTTGTTGAAAGGCTGTGGCCCTACTTTTGTGAGCGTTACCCCAAATGCGATAAGTTTGCTAAGCCAGAAATCGTCATGAGTTATAGTGGTGGCGCAGGATCTTTTGGTATGCTCCACGAGGGAAGATTAACTCAAACCAACGCCATCGTTGTTTCATGGGAAATTCATGACCAACCACGAGATCTCGAGTTTGTTATCGCCCATGAAATGATTCACTACTTTGAAAAGCACACAGAAAGAAATGAGTTGGCCGATGAAATCTATGCCATCAAACGCCAAACCTACTATAAGTGTCTTGATTATCCCTATCCACTTGAGGAGTTAAAAGAAAACCTCATCGATATTGTGAACGCCATTGATCATATTGGAGAACGACCCTACCTTGTAGCTGCTGATCTTGGTCTTCCCTTTGAGGGTGACCTTGGAAGAGTCTTTGAAAGAATGATCGAAAAGGTCGTACGCTATCCGAATTGTGGTCGCCTTACAAGTAAGTTTCGCTCATTTCGTTCATCTCTAGAAGCCGGAAACTATCTCTATGAAAGTAATGAGGCCGTTACCTCCTTCATGAAAATGGCCAAGCGTTGCTTTGAGAAATATCCGGGAAATCTTTTGAAACAATCCGTGGCAGGGTTGAATCTTCAAATGGGTGGACCTGACCCTTCAACTTGGTCTGAATATGATGCAATGATTTCAACTGAAGGTAATGAATTAGAAAGACTCAAACGTTTACGAAATAGTCGCTACCAACGTTACCTTGAACTTTCACGCAAACTAAGTGGGCCGCAACTGCGTTTCTACACCGAGGAGGACGACGCCGATATAAAATCCTTAGAGATTCTCCTTGAAAGTGGGCGAAGAAACGTAGATGAAGGTGTGGACTACCTCCTCGTTGATCTTCCCACCACCAATCAAATTCGCTGTCGCAGTTTTCTCCAAGCGGGCAAGGAACCAAACTATGGACCACTCAATCGTTTCCACCATGGAGAATGTTGGCGCATCTGGCGAGCTCAAAGAGTGGAGCAACGTTACCTACGTCAATTAACCGAGCCCAGCAATCAAGAAACAACGCAATAAAAGAATATGCCTAGGGGACTGTGGTTTCCCCCCTTGTTTTTTTTCTTTATAATGAGTGAAACTACCTTGATAATAGAATTAGTTAGTTAGATATCAAATCGATTTGATTTTCAATAATTTAAGATTAAAGGAGAAGCCCATGCGCTCACTTAAACCAATGGCCCTAATTTTAACTCTTATCCTTTCTCTCGGTCTTACCAGTTGTGGTTCAAGCAAGAAAAAGAACAACGGTGCTCCAGGCTCAAGCAATGCTAGCATGGATGATCGTGATATGGGTGCAGATGGCATGGAGCTAGAGCTCAATGGTGATTCAGACGCTGGCAAGGCCGGTGCTCTCCAGACTGTTTACTTTGCTTTTAACAGCTCTTCATTAAACTCTGATACTCGTGCCGCTCTTCAGAGCAATGCAGAATTCCTTAAAAATAATGGCTCAGTTGAAATCCAAGTAGAAGGTCACTGTGATGAGCGTGGTGGCGTTCAGTACAACTTGGCCCTTGGTGAAAGAAGAGCAATGGCCGTTAAGCAATACCTTATCTCAATGGGTGTAAATAGCTCTCGTATTAGTACTATCTCTTTTGGTAAAGAGCGTCCTATCGCTTTTGGACATGACGAAGGTTCATGGTCAAAGAACAGAAGAGCTAACTTCGTTGTAACAGCTAAGTAATCCTCTTAGGTTCTAATGGCAGATTTCTGGCGAAAAAGTATTCTTCTGACGTTAGTAACCTTCTTGACGGCGTGTGGACTCGCCACAACTCGCCCCAAACTCGAAATGAGAATGGCCCAAAGTGCCTTTGTTGCAGCAAAAGCGGCAGAGGCACAAACCATGGCCCCCGGTCTTTATCGAAAAGCAGAATTCTATTACCTCAAGGCCAAGTCTTCCTATAAGAGGAAGTATTTCAATAAGGCCAAGCAATACGCCATCCTATCCAAAAAGTTTTCAGAGAAGGCCGAGTACGTATCCATCCGTAAAAAGGCCCTAGAAAACCTTTAGAGGTCCCTATGTCTCAGCTCAAATTTTCTTTCATGTTGCTCGCTTTTGGTCTCATCCTTACTACTGGCTGTAAAACCCGTGAGGATATTGCGCGAGAAAAAATGGTCAGCGAAATGAATATGCAAATGCAAGATTCTCAAAAGCTCAATGCTGACTTCACCATTCGTTTGCAAAACCTCGAGGACCGACTCGCCAATGTGACAGGCAAAGTAGAGGAAAGCACCTACGAGACTCAAAAAACTCTCGATCAAAGAATTAACACTCTTGAAGAAAAGCTCAAGCTCATCGAAGACACCCAAAAAACTCAAACTGAGACAATGGCCAAGCTAGAAGCTCAAGTGAGTGAGCAGAGCTCCTACATAAAAGATGTTTTAAGCAACCTTAAAAGCATTACAAAGGGCAAAGGCTCTTCTGCCTCAAAAAAGAAGCGTAGCGCTTATGATGAGGCCATGTGGAATTATAAGAAGGGTCGCTATAAGACTGCTAAAGATCAGCTTCTCGATCTCCTCAACGGTAAAAAGGTCAAGGGCTCAAGACAGCTCAGAGTTATTCACAACTTGGGTATGATTGCCTACATGGATAAAGAGAATGAAAAGGCGCTAGCCTATTTTTCCCGCCTTTTCACTGAAGCCCCTAAATCGGGTTATAATAAGAACGGCTTACTCTTCTTGGCGAGAACCTTTAAAAGATTGAATAAAAATGAAGAAGCGAAACAAACGTTACAAGAACTTTTGAATCGCTTCCCAAAAGCAAAACAAGCTAAAAAGGCCAAGGAGTTGCTAAGCTCTCTCTAACACTGGGGAAAGCATGGCGCTTAACAATTTTTTTAAAACACTTGGCCTCTTCTTAGTTCTTCTACTCTCAAGTTGCTCCTATTTCATTGATACTTTTATGGACCCTTCCTATGATGTGGTCGACCTTAATAGTAAAGACTTAGGTATCGTCTTCTCACACAATGTTAACGGTGAAACCCATCCCTGTGGTTGCCGCCACTTCCCTCTCGGTGGTCTACCTCAAGTTGCCGGTGCCATTGAAAAATTGAGTAAGACAGAAACGGTAGTCTATGTGGATAGTGGTGACACTTTATTTGCTTCGGCCAATATCCCCAAAAATCTTGAGCAAAGTCAAACCTTCAATGCCAAGAGCCTCGCTCAAGGTCTCTCCCAAGTTGGTCTCAAGTACTGGGTGCCGGGAGATCAAGACTTTGCCAAAGGGATTGAGTTCTTAAAAGAAATCAGCGCCAACAATAATATCAATCTCATCTTATCCAACCTCAAAAACGAAAAAACTCTTCCCCACAAAGAAGTTGTCCTCTTTGAAAAAGGTCCCCATAAGATCTTCATGGTTGGCATCATTAACCCCTATGTTCTCGCCAGCAAATATAGCAAACTCTTTGAAAGACCAGAAAAAGCACTACCTAAGATCCTTAAGAACCTCAAAGAAAAGGGTTATGATGAAAAGTCTCCCTTTCACCGCCTGGTTGTCCTAAGCCACAGTGGAATAGGTCCAGACACAGAACTCGCTCAAAGCTATCCCATGATCGACTGGATTATTGGTGCCCATACCATGAACTTTCTTCGCTTTCCCCAAAAAGAAGGTAAGACCAATATCGTTCAGGTCCTAAGTCGTAACCACTACCTGGGTCACATCACCTTTAACTTCAAAAAAGATAATAAGGGTGACTCCTATGAGATTATCGAAATAAGAGACGAACTTAAAGATGAACTTAAGCCTAACCCTCACCTTGCCTTTATCGATAAGCATAAAGAGGCCCTTTCAAAGATTCAAAAAGATGAGCAGGCGAACCTCATTGAAAGTACCCTAGGAGTCATTCGCTACGCCACCAATAATTCATGTGTTGAATGTCATCAAAAGCAAAATGAATTTTGGCAAGGTACGGCCCATGCTCTCGCCTACCAGACTCTTATCAATGCCAAGGAAGAAAATAAGCTCGCCTGTGTGAAATGCCACAGTCTTGGTCTGAATGAAAAGAAGGGCTTTAAGAGGGTGCAAGATATGCTGGAATTCGATGAGAGTATGCATGGGCGCCTCAATGAAAAGCAAAGAAATGAATTAAGTGCCAAATACTGGAAAGAACTTAAAGACGCTTTCGGTCCTGTTTCTAGTATTCGCGAGATGTCCCCTAAGAAGAGAAGAGTCCTCGCTTCCAAGTGGGCCGAGCATGATAATAAGTTTAGTGTCACAAGAAACTTCGCCAATGTTCAATGCCTTAACTGCCATATCCAGCATGATAACCACCCCTTTGAAAAGTTTGATCCGCCTCTCTCAAAGAATGTGAAATTGGCAAAGATGAAAGAAAAATGTCTCAATTGTCACGATCCCGATCAATCAACGGGTTGGTACGACAAGCAGGCCAATGGTCTGCCGGGAGCTCTTAATCAGGAAATATTCCAAGAAAAGTTTAAGATGATGAGCTGTCCAAAAGCTTCCCAATAAGCTTTAAGAACTCCTCTTTCATATCCCCCTTGCTGTTACCAAGGGTATCAATGTGTTTCCCCTCTTCTCGAGCCCAAAAGTCCTTTGGGTTAACCTCAAGTTCACGGTAAATTTCTTCTCCGAAAATGAAGGGAACGACTGGGTCTTTTTTCCCGTGAATAACTAAGGTTGGGATTTTGATTTTTTTAATATGACCTTTGGCCGAATATTCATCACTAATTAATAAGGAGCTTAAAAAATTAAATGGCCATAGAAACCAAACAGATTTGAGGCGATTCTTGGCCATCTCCTGGTAACTCAAAAAGGTTGAATCTAAGACCAAGAGGTCGACTTTATCTTGGTAAGGGTACTCACTTAAAGCACGGGTCAGGATATTACCTCCCAGGCTTTGTCCCACAAGAATCAAGTTCTTATAGTCTTTCTTGGAATAGAGTTTTTCTACATAACCTAAGGCCGCTTGAGCATCTTCATAGACCCCACGAGAGTTCGCCTCTCCCTGGCTGAGTCCATATCCTCGGTAATCCCACACCCAGACATCATAACCATATTGAACAAGCCAACTTACCGAGAGATAGTGGCTGGAGAGATTTTGGGCATTACCATGAAAGAGCACAACAAGACCCTCCCTCCCCTCTTTAATAGGAGAATGCAAGAACCAGCTATGGAGGCGTGTTCCATCTTTAGAATCAAAGAGGATATTTTCATAAGTGAGGTTTAGCTTCTCAGGTGGCGCATAGAGAAAATGATCTGGCTGAAAGAAGAGATGGGTGCAAGAAAAGAATAAGAAGAAACTTAATAAGGCTGCTATTTTCAAAAGTAATACCCCAACATTAAACTTGTTTGAAACCCTCTTGTTTCTAAAGACTTGCCCACGTAAGCCTGACGAGTCTGTGAACGTAGCTCCCATGCACTATTAAAACTATAGTTAAGCCCTAGTTGCGCCAAATTGACGATCTGAGACGAAATATTCCTCACATTGTGGCGCCCTTCCCATGAGAATACAAGCTTAAGGCGTTCAAAGATATTGAGACCAAGGAGGGCCTCATAAGTTGCCATATGATTGAATGTTTTTTGTAAGCGAGATGAAACTTCCTCACGTCCTCCCAGCAAGATCGCCGCAATTAATTTCTCATGACCTACAGTTAAGCCCATTTTTCCTTGAACCACACCACGATAACAGTTGCGACAATCTGGATTTTCAAGAATATCTTCCACCCAAGCTCCTGCCTGCCATGAAAGCTGACTTGAAAACCAAGACCATGGATGAAGAGAGTTCACCTTAATAAACATCAAGTCTTGTAAGCGGAACTTTTGAGTATCACTTAAGTAATTGAGTGAGGTCGACAAGAAACGAAACTCTGAAAAAGGCTCAAGACCCTGATCATTGGCCAAAAGGTCATGATAGCCACTTTGATAAATAAAGTTGACGCTCGCCTGCTGTTCAAAGCTCCCCCCTCCAATGGCGACTTTTTGTGATTGATGCGCCAAATGAGGGCGGTTGGAAAAGGGATCAAATGCACTTTTCCTAGGCTTAACTTTTCTGGTGGCAATTTCTCTTAAGATCTTCGTTAAAAGTTTTGTCCTTTTAAATTTTTCCTGTTCTTTATATTTCTCTAAGTTCAGAAGCTCTGAAAGCGCAAAGAGTTCACCTTCATCAAGCTCATCAACTCCGGCCTCAGACTCACCATGAAATATGGCCTTTACTCTGTCATGGTCTTTTACTTCTTCAAGCGCCTTTTTCACTTCTCTCATTTTCGAGGGCCGATCCGTTATTGAAGAGACAAGCTCGCGCTCTTTATAGAGAGCATGAATCAAATCAGCGGGGAGATAGAACCAACTTTTTGGCCCTAAGAGAGGTTTATCTAAGGCGACATCAATAAGTTTGGCCAAATGATAACTGCAATTTTCACCTGTAAAGTAATAATCAAAACTTGCTCCTTGGTAGAGTTCCCAAAGATGCTTAAGAACAAACCACACTTGTGGACGTGTTAGGTTGAGTTCATATTCAATCAGGTCTCTATTTTCACCATGATTGTATTCATTCACTTTGACGTAATAAGGAGAAAGATCAAAGAAGCCTCGGTAGCCCCCAAAGACACCTTTAAAAGCATAAACAACCCCGATATCATTTTCATTCGTGAGGGCCGAATAATTAGCTCCATAGTTAAGGAGGTCACTTTTTTGATTTTTCTTATGAAATTTTAAAAAGGTATGACCAAACATGGAGCCTGGGTTATTAGGATAGGCCGTAGAAAAGACAATTGATATTTTATCCGGGTCAACCTCATCAACCCACAGCTGCCAATCGGGACACTTATAGCTTTTCTCCTTAAGAAGGCCTACCTCTTCAAGAAATTGCACGCGGGCGGGATAAGCACAAGGAACTTCAAGATTAAGACGACCGACCTTTTTAAAAGGCCCCTTAGTTAAAGCAGAAAGAGTCGCCTCAAGCTCAGCACTTGCCGAACTCTTACCCATTTGACTAAGAAAGAAGGTTTCTTCATCTATCGTGCTGTGACCACTTTCAAAATGAAGGAGCTTAAGCCATGTCTGCTGATCTTTTGGCTTAAGCCCGGAAAATAAAGAGGCCGCTTGCAAAGAAGCGGCCCCCATAAAAAATAAAAATAAGAACTTCTTAAATAATGCCACAGCTGTTAGCAAGATCCTTATTAAGAAGGATTTGTGCTTGAACTCTATTGACGAGTTCTCTGGCTTGCATTCCTTCACGAACAAAAACTTCTTGGTAGTTGTCTTTCATTTTTTCTGAAAAGACAGTAGCGTCACAACCCATGAGTGAAGCAAGACCACTGACATACTCACCCTGACCATAGGCCATCTCAGTCATGAGCTGATGCTTATTAGCGTCCATGAAGTGAAGAGACTTTTTGTCATTTTTAACAATAGAGTGCTGAGCACAACCTGAAGTCCCAAAAGTCATCGCCACAGTATTAAGAAAGATCGCATTGGTTGTTGATCTTAGCGCCGATGAAATGAGAGAGTTCTTCTTAAAGACTTGCCAACCAAGGCCACAGCCAGAAGAGCTATCTCCGGCCATTGCAGGTGTCATAAGGAGAGATAGACCCAATACTAAAAGCAGTTTTTTTCCATATTTCATAAGTTCTCCTCCGGTGAGAATGGAATGTTTTCATAACTTCTTCCTTATATGCTAGGATCTAGCCATATTACAGTCAATTAGTTGAGCTTAGAGGTTTTAGCCGTATGCAGCAAAGCGATGCCAAAATTATTCTCGGTATTGAGACCAGCTGTGATGACACATCTGTCTGTCTACTTAAAGGTCGACCTGGTCCCCGTACTCCAGGGGATAAAGCTCCTGAGGTGCTGGCCCTCAGCTACTTTTCCCAAGAAGAGATTCTTAAGAAGTGGGGCGGTGTCGTGCCCGAAATAGCGGCAAGAAACCACCTTCTTAAACTTGCTCCCTTGATGGATGCCGTTTTTAAAGAATCTGGCGTTTCCTACGATGAGGTCGATGCTGTAGGAGTCACTACCCACCCAGGCCTTCTTGGTCCCCTACTGACAGGACTCAATGGAGCCAAAACATTTTGCCTGAAGCATGAGGTCCCACTGATTCCCGTCAATCACCTCTATGCTCATATCGAGGCCATTCACCTCACCGAGGAAGTCCCCTATCCTTATGTCGGACTCGTCGTTTCCGGTGGTCATACTCTCTTTCTCTTAGTGAAGTCCCCTGTAGAAATGGAAATTCTTGGGACTACAATTGATGACGCCGCTGGCGAAGCCTTTGATAAAGGCGGCAAGCTCTTAGGTCTAGGTTATCCCGCGGGCAAAATCATTGATGACCTCGCTAAGAAAGGTGACGAAAGCAAGTATATGTTCCCCATTGGTCTTAAAAAATCGGCCAATGCAGACCTTTCTTACTCTGGAGTGAAAACATCCCTTCGTCACTTCCTTGATCAGAATAAGGATATTGAAAAAGATCCTTCTGAGCTTGCTCATATCTGTGCAAGTTATCAACGCTGTATTGTGGACGCGATCAAACTTAAGGCACGCTATGCTTTACGAAAGGCCCGTGACCTCACAGGAATGGAGCTTCCCTTTGTTATCGGCGGTGGAGTGGCCTGTAATAGTGCTCTGAGAAGAACGATGGAAAACTCCTACCAGAAAGTAAAAATTGTCGCTCCTCGTTTTTGTACAGATAATGGAGCCATGATTGCTCATTATGCATTGAGAACCTATGCCCATAATCTTATTCCTTTTCCAGAGTGTTTAAGTACAGATGCGCGTGGACGCTTTGTGGATAAGAATGCTCTGCAAGAATCTGCTCAGAAGAAAAGGTAATAAAAGAGAGATGACAAAGCTCCCCCAGGCCAATAAGGCCCTCGGTCAACATTTTCTAGTCGATAAAAAAGTCATCTCAAAGATTACTGAAGATTTTAAAGAAGAGGCCCAGGCTATTTTGGAAATTGGACCAGGACCGGGCATTCTGACAGAATCCCTCTCTCTTCATGAGCTTCCCTTTCATGTCATCGATAAAGATGAAAGATTCCCTGAATATCTTGAAAAGTTTGTTGCCAAAGAAAATATCCATATATGTGACGCCCTTGAATGGAACTTAGAAGAAGGTTTCGCTGAGTGGGGCTGGCAAGATAAGGACATATGGCTAGTTTCAAATCTACCCTATAATGTCTCTACTCCCCTTTTGATTGCCTTTCTCAAAGCCCCTTCAATTAAGTACATGACTTTGATGTTTCAAAGAGAGGTGGCCGACAAGGTCTTCGCCATTGATACAAGAAAGGGTAAGGCCATGAACTCTCTTATGGCACTTTCTCAAACCTACTTTGAAACCAGCCTCTTGTGTAAGGTTCCCCCCGGTGCGTTCTCTCCACCTCCAAAGGTAGATAGTGCGGTCCTGTCTTTTATGAGAAAAGAAAATCCAGTTATCGCCCTTGAGGATTTTTTGGCCTTTGAGAAATTCCTACGTCATCTCTTTCAATTTAAACGCAAGCAAATGGGAAAGATTCTTAAAGGCAGCTTCACTCAAGAAGCGATCCAAGTGGCATGTGAAAAAAATGGTCTGGCCCCCAGCCTACGAGCAGAAGCTCTCGACCTCAACCAAATCCAAAACCTTTATCTAAGCCTTAAGGAGGCCAGCAAATGAAGGTCCTCATCCCATCTCTATTCTTTATGCTCTTTCTTCCCTTGTCCTCGATGGCCTCTTTTCCGGAATTCTTTGGCACAGGACCGACAACTTCCGGCATAGGAAACCAGGCCAACGGCCAAGTTAATGACCCGGCCAATATCTACTACGTTCCTGCCATGGCAGCTTGGGCCGATAAGATCACCATTGGCGCCACCATGTCAGCGACAACCCACGACTTTGAACCCATCAATAATATCGTCACTGAAAACTCTACGACTGGTGAGACAGGAACCTCCACAAAAACCGGTAATGCCAACACCAACTACGAGGATACCTTCAACACCAGTGTCCACCTGCTCTTTCCCCTACGTTACAAAGAGGCCGGAGCTCTAGGACTCAGTTATTTTGCTCCTGTAGGAAGCCTTGCAGAAACCAACTCCGGAAACCCTAAGCTTCCCGAGTACTCCCTTTATCGCGCCCGCTATAAGAGAACCCAACTTCACCTCAATTATGCCCTGCCCTTGGGTGAAAATTGGGCCATTAGTGCTGGAGCGCATCTTGGTTTCCAAGTTTCCGCACGAGTTAATACTCAAGTCAGTCTATCCTCAAACTATGGCTCCAATGCCAGCGCTAAGACAGAAATCAACCCAAGCCTAGGAGCCATTCTTTCAGTGGCCTATCGTAATGAACAACAAGTGAGCTATCTGACCTTTCAACAGGAAATGAAATCAAACCTTGAGGCCGTGGCCACAGGTGATATCTCTGACCCACCACTCACTCTCATTAATGTTGGCCTAGAAAGCATGATTTACTATGATCCCCATATTTTGAGACTCGGAAATAGCTACCGCTTTGAAGCCTTTGAGCTCATCACCTCTTTAGAGTATCAGTTATGGGAAAACTATGAAGCTCCCTTGATTGAAGTTAATAATCTCGGTGGTACTGTCAAGGCCAGTGATCGCTATGAGCAACTTAAGCTTAAGAATATTTTTGTTCCTAAACTAGGGGCCATTTATCATCTCAATGATCAACTTCTTTTAAGAGCTGGTTTAAGTTATCGCCAAACTCCCTTTGATTCTGACTTTTCAGGAGCAGGAAACACAATTGACGCCGATGTTTTCATGCTCAGTTCAGGCCTAAGTTATGACTTCACTTTTTGGGGCAAGGCGATTCAATTGGGGGCCAGTGTTCAATACCATCAATTGATGGAAGAAACTGTTGTTAAAACTGCCGGTCAGGAAAATGGTGCCACAGGCCCTAAAATTGGTGCTCCTGGCTACACAATTGGTGGCAACATCCTTATGGCCATGGGTGGTCTGCGCATCGCTTTTTAAATAGTTGAGCCTTGCACAATAAATTGGTATACCTAAGACATGGGTATCAAGATCATCGCAAAAAATAAGAGAGCTAGTTACGACTACTCGTGGGAAGAAACCTTCGAGGCGGGCCTGGTTTTACAAGGAACCGAAGTGAAGTCCCTACGCTCGGGTCGAGTGACCATGGGCGAAGCTCACATTACTGTCGATGATAAAATGGAAGCATGGATTCATAATATGAATATTCCTCAATATGAATGGGGAAATATTAATAATCATGAAGAGACCCGCAAAAGAAAGCTTCTTCTTCATCATCAAGAAATTAATCACCTCTATCACCAGATGAAGGCCGCAAGGCTCACTATTGTCCCCATTAAGATCTACTTCAAGAATAATAAAATAAAGATGCAGATCGCTTTGGCCAAAGGAAAGAAACAACACGATAAGCGCCAAGATAAGGCCAAAAAAGACGTCGAAAGAAAACTCCAACAACGAGACTATAGCTAACGAGCTAGCAACTTCCTTAGTGAGTCACCCAGTAATAGACGATATAGCCGTACCCACCCAAGAAGGTCACCCCACCAAAGCGAGCAAAGTTCTTCTTAAGAAAGACCAAGGCCAAAAGAAAGAATGAGGCAAAGGCAAGTGCGCCCATTTCAACAGCAAAACTTTGCTTTATAGGAACATCGTAGATACCAATAGAGCCCATGACAAAGGCTACATTAAAGATATTGGAGCCGATAATATTACCCGTGATCAAATCAGTGTTCTTACCTTTAATACAAGCAATGAGTGCTGTAACAAGCTCAGGAAAAGAAGTACCAAAGGCAACAAAAACAGCCGAGATCACATAGGCCGGAACACCAAGGGCCTTTCCAAGGGCTGAGCCAGAAGATACCAAGTACTCTCCTCCAAAATAGAGAAGGACAAAACCCACAACCATTTTACCAAAGACGAAGACCTCAAGCTTATGGACATCTTCAGAGTCGTCCTCATCAACCACTCTCAGATTGCGGTCCTTCTTCATTTCGCGAAAAGTGTCCCATAGAAAGGTACTAAAGAAGAGAAAAAGGATCACAGTGGTAAGAGGAGTCACTCCTAAGTAAAAAACAATTCCCGAAAGAAGCGCGGTTAAGAGAACATGAATAATAACCTGCCTCTTAATATCGTCGCCTTGAATATAGAGAGGAGCAATGACACCACTAA
>JAUIBX010000275.1 GCA_030427595.1 Bacteriovoracia bacterium
TCTTAGATCTCTTAGGTCAACTCTGACGGGGCCTAAGGCCTCTGGGTTTTCCTTGTCGTAAAGTATTTGTGCTTGGGCGAGCATCTTATTGAGGTTCTCAAGATTGAGATCATCACTAGGATCTGGCGGGCCTACAGGGTTTTCAACATTCTTTTCATCAAAGTTGAGTGGGCACCAGTCCCTTGTCACCTGTTTCCTATCGTCGAGATATTGCATCGCCATCCCTTGAGTGCGACACAAGGTTGGTCTGGCTTCATATATAGTACATTGGCCTTCATGTAAGAAGGCGCAGGCATTCTCTTGAGATTGGCCAGCAGGCCTTGCAGGCAGGGTTTGCTTTTTGCGCCACAAGTTTTTTTCTTCCTCAGGTAATTCAAAGAACCAGTCTGTGATAATGGCCGCTTCCCAAGAAAAAATGCTCAGCTCATTTATACAGCAGGTGGAGCAACCTTGAGCACACTTCATGCCCTCTTTGTACTTCTCAAAGAAGTTAGAAAATTCACTTTCTGCTTTCTTTTGAAGAGGTCTAAAGTCACTCATGTTTGTGGGAAACTCCATAGAAGAATCTGTACATGACCTGTGCCAAGAAGCGTGCTGCCCCTTGGGAGAGTTGATCAAAGAGCGGGTTAAACTCATAGAGGCCTAAGGCAGCAGGTGCATTGCTTTGGGACCAAAAGTCTTGGCAGGCCTTTAGGATGGCATGGAATTGATTGGCCGGTAATCCATTGTGGTTGGGCGCAGAAACAGCAGGCATGTACGAGGCATCAAGCCCATCACAGTCGACACTCAGAATCAGGGTGGCATCCTTGTGAGCAACAAGCTTGTCTTTTATTAATGCCTCAATATCGGAAGGGCTCATTTCACTGGTCCAGGGAAGCACTTCCATGGAGTCTAGTCCGTCATAATTGGCCTTACCATTGGCGAAATTATGAATGCCAATTTGATATAGTGTGGCGTCATCAGACTCTTTAAGAAGTTGGCGAAAGGGTGTACCTGAGTGATGCAGTTTGTCAGGACGCGTATCCAAGTGGGCATCAATATTGATGATGACCAAAGGACCTCTTTCTTTTAGTGCACAGGCAAGAGGGTAGATATGATCATGACCACCACCGAGGTGAAGCACCTTCTTTAATGGGGCAGCAGTAATCGAAAGGGCCTCCTTGAAGGCCTCAAGTTCCTCCCTTTGAAGGGTGTCAAAGTCTTGGGGTGATTTTGAACTAGGGAGTTTTTCGAAGACTTCAAAGCTTGCCTGCTCCTTTGAAAGACCTTCGGGAGCAACCATCGTCAGAAAAGGAGCAAGGAGGGCCTTCGGTCCATGCTTGGCCCCTCTTTTGCCGCCATTTCTCACTACACCTTGGTCACAGGGGGAGGATAAAATAATGGACTCGCTCTTTCTGCCAGTTGCCAAGGCCAAGAGTTTTGAATTGGCCGCGACTCTCGTGGGACCACGTTCTTTTAGATTTCTTTCCCAGTCTTGCATTTTATGTGGCCCCTCCATCTTCTTTTCCCTCTAAATAGTGGTGTTTTCTTGTAGGGAAGCTGTGCCCAGTATAACATTAATAGAGACATGTTAGAAAAACACTGGTTCATATTTCGCGGTGATCATCACCTTGGTCCTTTTTCTTTTCAAGAAATTCTCGACAAGCTCAAGCTTGATCAAATTGATGACAATGAATTGACATGGGTAGAAGGCCATCCAGATTGGCTGCCCCTAAAAGACCAGCCTGCCATTATTGAAGCTCTGCAAGGTGAAACGAATCAAAAGGTTTCCGAACAACGAGAAATCGAACGTCAGCAACTTTTGCGTGAGCAACAAGAACAAGAAAAGAGAATTGCCGAACAGGCCCGTCTTGAAGAAAAGAAAAGGCTTGAGCTGCAAAGGCAACTCGAGTTGCAACGGAAAAAAGAAGAAGAACAGAAAAGGCAATTAGAATTAGAAAGGCAGAGAGAGCAGGAGAGAAAGGCCGAAGAAGAACCGCCTCCGCTTCCCCCTCTTCCAATCGATGATCCTTATAATGAAGATCATCAAGATGAAGGAGAAGCCGAAGCTGAAGACAGTGGTATGACTGAGGCTTTTATGAAGGCAGCCGATCAAGAACATGAAAGAGAAAACCTTGAAGTGGTGACTTTTCTCACCAAAGAAGTGCATCACCAAGAAGACATCCCTGATATTCCAGACATTCCCCCAAGTGGAGACAACAGGGAGGACCAAGAATACGGATATGATGAAGAAGCTGAGGAAGATGACACCGGTGAATTTAAGATCGCCCCTCAAGAAGATAGCTCCCATCAAGATTCCGACTTTCCTGAAGACTCAGGTCCTATCGGCGCCAAATTCTATGTCGCTCTACTCTTAAGTTTTGTGGGCCTATCGCTTGTCGCCTACTTGGTTTTCCAAACCACCACCGGCCAGAGGCGTCTCTATAATGTTGCTGGTCGCGATAAAGATGCTCTTTATAACGTCATGAATAGACCCTTTCGTGGGGTTCCTATCCATAGGCTTAGACCAACTAAGGATCTCAACTCCCTGTGGTTTGCCACCAACTTTCCCGATGAGGCCATCCTTTACATGACTCTAAGGTCGATTGCTGGGCGGAGCCTTGGTCAGGGTGAGGTTGAAGTCCAAGGGGTTGCCCGTTTGCAGGGAGGAGCAGCACTCTTTGATCAACTAGAAGTTCTTAAAGGAGAAGGGCTTCTTGTGGGTGAGTATGAATACGAGATTAAAGGGGTGCGCGTTGGTCTCAAAGGAAAGTTGAGTGCGGCCCTGGGAGAGAAGAGCATTCTTAATCAAGTGAAGTTTCTCAGAAGTCAGGACCAAGAGTTTGAGCTCCAGGGAACCCTCTTACTTTCTCCCTATGGTAGTGATGAGTTTTCCAAGCGTTTAAAAGAGCAAAAGGTCTTTGTTGAAAAATCAGTGATTCGTCCTCTAAAAGATCATAAACAGCGCTATCAAACTTTTCTAGGTTTATTAGAACGCCTGAGTAACCTCTATCAAAGTGTGATGAGGAGAATTACTAAGGGCAAGTCGATTCAAATGTTTGAAGACCGTTATAATGAAGAGGTAGGGCCATTCTTGCGTGACCTCATTATTGATAGCAACCGTCTCTACTTGAGTCTGGTCAATCTTAGACCTGAGCAATCAAAGGTCTATGAAGAACTGATGAATTACGGCAAAGATATTGGCTATGTCGCGGCCGAGATGGTGACCAAAACCCGAAAGGTTAAAAGGCTAAATAAAGAAAAGACGGATTACCTTATTGATTACTTCTATAAAGAGGTCACCAAGCTAAGAGAAAAGGGCCAAAGGCAGATGAAGAAGATTGACCTCAAGCTAGCTCCTTATCTTGAGGCCACTCAAGTCAAAGAGTAGACCAACTCATCTTGGGCCGCAAAGGATTGCACGGCTCCAAAGCGGCCCGGCTTAATCTCTCCAATTTCAGCTCCCCAATTCTCAGGATCATGTTCAAAAATTGCCTTAAGATTATTTTTGGTGATGAAACTTAAGAACTCTTTCTTATCTTCAGTTGTTATCCCTGGACTAATGTCATAGCCCATAACCCAGGGAACATGGATGTGGTTGCCGGTGGGAATGAGGTCTGCAAGATAGATAAACTCGCTAGTATAAGGATGCATCAACCATGGGGTGTGACCAAAGCTACACTTAAACTTAAGGGTCTCTCCACCTAGGTCAAAAAGCTCGCCTTCCTTTCCCTTGTAAGTGTGAAGGTGACCCACCTCACGGTAGATCTCCAGGATAGGATCAAAGTTTTGGGTATGAAAGCTGCCCCGGTCGCGGTCGGTTGCTTCGTGTGCATACTTCAGGT
>JAUIBX010000276.1 GCA_030427595.1 Bacteriovoracia bacterium
AATTGATGACGGGAGGTACTCCTTGACCTACGAGAAAGGCGACTCTTGCATTTAAAGTTTCTCTCTTCTTGTAAAGAGGCTCAACTTTCATAAGAGAGCCAGCAGTATAATCTTCCATTAGGACTCTCATTTTTTCATCTAGTTTCTTAATTTCTCGCGTGTAATTTTGAGCGGCCTTTCTCTTATTAAGAGCGGCCAAAGCAAGGTAACCCGTTTTTGTTTCATGGGTTTTCTTAATTTTTACCCCTTCTAAGACAACATCAGTAATCTCTTCGATTTCATCCGATGTTTCCTCGCTCAAGCTTCCATTTTGGGAGCTGATCGATTCACTAAACTTGGACTTCACTTGAGTATTAAAGATTTTTCCAATAGCGAGGCGTGCGGCCCTCTTGGCGCGAGAAAGGGATTCCCCCTCCCCTACGGCACATAATTCGCTCTTACGACAAGTCTTTTCAGGGTCTTTTGCCCAGCTTGGTGTCTTTGCAAAGCTGGTAGGCAATGAAAAGAGGCATAAGAATAACAAAAGTACTTTCATAAATTATCCTAGATTTCCTGACCAAGAGGTGGTCATGACGTCAAAGGTGTTGGCCCTTACCTTAATTAGGTAAAGGCCATATTAAGCGTCTTATTCTTCGCTATCGATATCTTTTACAGCGACTGGTGACTCAAGATCAGTAAAGGCCTTATCTACATCTTTAAGGATTTTATCTGTTTTTTGCTTCACCTCAGGAGCAATATCACCTAGAAGTTTTGCTCTTGAACGGCGAACAGCTTTTTCTAAGGCTTTCTTACCAATTTTTACGAGAGCGTAAGCAGTGTAAACAGTCTTATCTTCTTCTGCGCCCATTGCTTCAAGGTAACGTCTCTTTTCCCAATAGGTTTTAATCACTCTAGCACCTACAATGAATGTTTGAGCTTCTTGAGCGAGTTGCTCTTGCATATACTCAGTGACATCCTCACCTTCTCCACCTTGTGTGGCCTCAGCAAATGTATTTTTCATAAACTGAGCGATCTCCTGAGCAATACGTGCTGTAGCACGAGCCTCTGCTGAGCGAACAGCAAGTCTCTTTGATGAGTGTTCTGACTCGTTAACAAAGTATCTATTCTTCTTTCTTTCTTTTGATTTATCACCCTTACTTGGTTCAAGAACCCACTCAGGACGCGTGCTCTTGCCTGTACTTGTTTCAAGGAGCTTATAATCCGGTTGTGTTTTTAGGGTGTCATCGACTTTAGGGGCCGTTTCTTTTTTACTAGAACCACATGAGGCGACTAAGGCCATAACCATAAAGAGGGCTAAAAGTTTTTTCATGTTTAATACTCCTGCTACTAATTGTTAATGAAGTTCTTCCACTTCTGTTCTTGTTCGTTCTTATATTGTTTCCAAATAAATTCCTGTTCACTTTTGTACTGTTGCCAAGTTTGCTCGGCAGCACTAAAAAATTCTTCACGTTGTGAGAGGGGCTTATCGGGTGAGAGATTCCAATTGATGAGTTTTTGCAAACCAAAATTTCTTGGTCGCAAATTTTGACTCATCTGATTTGTCATAGTGGTTTTCCCGGTTTCTACTGAGAGAGCACTTTGAGAAGAGTGACCTTGAAAGTCGACCGTACCTTCTTTAACACTAAGTATGCTATGTTTTTTTGGTTGGGTGTAAACCATAAAAGTTGTGCCGCGAACACCAATGGAGGCAGTCTTGGTTTTTACACGTAACTCTGGAGCACCTGAAGCCCTGCGTTTTTTTTTGAGGAAGTGAATAAGAGAACCACCCCGCTGCAGACTCACATCTGACTGCTCTAGCTTAGTGTCAATCTTGAGCAAACTACTTTGCATGACTTTGATAGTCATTGCTTTATTTTTAAGGAGCGCCAGTGAGTTTTTCCCGGTGCTGATAATACTGCCATTTGGCACTTTTTGGGATTTTCTTAAGGAAGAAAAGGTGCGAGCTTCAGGACTTTTAAATTGCGTATCGCCTTTTATGTAAAGGACTTTGAGTGGCTGCGCCTGAGTATGGGTTGCGATTACTAGGGAGCCTAAGAGAAAAATAAACCGTTTTAATCCGTCAATGGTATTCATTTAATGGATCATGTTACGGGTAGCCCCTTTCATGTGCAATCGATAATTGAAAATTAATTATTTTAATTCAATTAAGAAATACCCAAAATTTCTTTAATCCCTCAAGGACTGAGACTAGAATATTTGGATGGACAACAACGCCCAAGAAAATGAACTTTTTGAGAGTTTTCAGGATTACAAAAGGGAAAACTTTCTTTCCCTCGGAAAGGCCGCCACCCTCATTTATATCCTCCTGAGCTTGGTGGACTACAGTCTTGCCAAGGAAAATCTCATTTACTTTATTTTAGCGCGCTGCTTTTTTATTTTACCTACCGCTTTTTTCACATTCTTTAAAAAAGGCCTAGATCATAAGTCCATTGATAGCGTCATTTTTGTCAGTTTCCTTAGTCCAGGCATAGGGGTTGCCCTTATCAGTGTAATGCTTGGAGGGCTATCAAGTGACTACTACTTTGGTCTTCTCATTATTTCCTTTGCCCAATTCTCATTTGTTCCTATGGGGAGAAAGCTCACCCTTCTTTTAGACTTTATCTACTTCTATTTCTTCTTTGGTTTAAATATTCTTTTGGCCGACTTTAATCAAGATCTTTTGGTTAAGCAGATTTCTAATTACCTATCCTTTAGTGTCTTAAAGTTCTTTGTTGTTCAACGCTCTAGCTCTCTTATTCTTGATGCTCTTAGAAATCTTCAACTACGACGCCAACTTCATAATCAAAAAGAAATCCAATCGCTCTTAGGAGAATTGTGTCATCTCTTCAATAACCCCCTTTTTATTTCGATGACTCTTATTAGGAAGCTAAGAAAGTCCAGAGGAATCGAGAATGAAGATCAGGTCAAGTTAGATAAGATTTTTGAGGCAAATGAACGAATGAGTCGCGTCCTGCAAAAAATGCTTGCCGTCACTGAAAAGTCTGAAGATGAAGATGAAGATGAAGAAGTAAAAATCAAAGACCTTTTAAATTAGTTGTATTTTTTAAAGGAAGACTTCTTGGTAGAGATCTTTTAATAAGACCTTCGTATGCTTTTCTTTAATTAAGTCGAGGGTTTCATTAAAAGCATCCGCTGAACTGAGGTCAACATTGAGACCTGTTGGATTTTCACTCCTCAATAGAGCAAATCCTAAAAGAATATCTAGGAAGAGAGATAAAGCGAGGGCCTCTCGATCTTCTTCTTTTTTTGGTGGGATAAAGCTTACCTTTACACCTGCTTTGGCGAGATCTTTTTGATAAGTGGCCAAGGCCTGCTGTAGGCCATCCTCAAAAGAGCATTTTAGGCCTGGAGAATAGCCCCCTTTGAATTCCTGGAGAGTATTAAGGTACTTGGACCTGGCCTTCGAGACAGACTCCCAATCGTCTTTTAATTGATCCTTCAATTGAGGCGTGAGGGCCTCCCCAGAAAGTGACTCCTCAATCACCTCTTCAAGGTCTTCAAGAGCAAGGCTTAGTAAATTAAACTTATTGGATAGCTCATGAAGAAGGGTAACTTCATTCGTTTTCTTCAGGGAAATTAAGATATCATGTAACTTCATAAAAAGGCCTTGATGGTGGGGATATAGTCTATAATAGCATCTATGAGTAAGCAGCAACAAAGCCTACCTTTAAAAGACATACTTCTGGTTGAAGACGACCCAGACCTGAGGGAGGTTGTTGCGACCATTTTGGAAAAAATGAATTACGAAGTTCTTTGGTGTGACTCCTTTGAACAGGCCGTTAAAAACATACTATCCTATCAATT
>JAUIBX010000049.1 GCA_030427595.1 Bacteriovoracia bacterium
AAGAAAAGACGGCACATATATTTGGATTACGGCTTCCTACACTCCTGTCAGAGGCGAAAATGGTCAGGTTGCAAAAGTCATTAAAATAGCACAAGAGAAAACAGAAGAAATTATTAGAGAATTTGAAAATGAGGGCAAGATGAAAGCTCTTGATCTCGTTCAAGCTGTCATTGAGTTTGAGACAGACGGAACAATAATTACGGCCAATAAAACATTTACAGATGTTGTGGGGTACTCCCTTGATGAGATTAAAGGCAAACACCATCGCATTTTCTGTGATGAAGAATACGCAAGCTCTCAAGAGTATATAAGTTTCTGGCAAAACCTTAAAGCTGGGAAATTCCAAAATGGTGAGTTTAAGCGCTTTGATAAAAAGGGCAATGTTGTTTGGATTAATGCAGCCTACAGTCCCATTTTTGATGTTATGGGTAATGTTATCAAAGTTGTTAAATACGCCACAGATATTACTGATGCTAAAAATAAAGCAAGTGATTATGAAGGCCAGCTTCAGGCCATCTACAAGTCGCAGGCGGTAATTGAATTTGGTCTAGATGGTATTATAACCAAGGCCAATAATAACTTCTGTCGTACGATGGGTTATAGTGAAGATGAACTTGTTGGTCAGCATCACCGCATTTTTTGCACAGATGAGTATAAGGAATCCGATGACTACCGCCAATTTTGGGAAAAACTCAATAGAGGTGAGTTCTTTTCCGGTCAAATTACTCGTGTCGATGCCCATGGAAATCCTGTTTACCTCCAAGCCAGTTACAACCCCATTTACGATGTTGATGGTAATGTTTTTAAAGTTGTTAAGTATGCGACTGATTTAACCCAAGAAAAAGCAGCTTATGCAGACCTTGTTACTTCCTTTGAAAACGGGGCTATGCAGCTTATCAATCAGGCGAATGTGCTCTCTATAACTGCTGAAGATATGGACAATAATGCTAAGACAACTCAAAAAGAGTCTCAAAAAGCTGCCGCGGCTGCGGAACAAGTTAATCAGGGGGTTCAGGTTGTCGGTTCCAATACTGAAGAAATGAGTGCCTCGATTAAAGAGATCACCCAGTCTGCAGCGGAAGCTTCTCGTAAATCCGAAGAGGCTAAGGAGATGTCCAATAAGGCCAATGCAACAATTTCGGAATTAGGTGCTGCCGGCGAGGAAATTGGAAATGTCATTAAGGTCATTCAGTCCATTGCTCAACAAACCAATCTCCTTGCTCTAAATGCTACTATCGAGGCGGCAAGAGCAGGCGATGCCGGAAAAGGTTTTGCGGTTGTCGCCAGTGAAGTCAAGGCCCTTGCCAATCAAACGGCTCAGGCCACAGAGGAAATCTCTGGAAAAATTGCCAATGTCCAAACTTCAACAGGTCAAGCTGTTGATGCAATTAAAGAAGTTACGAGTATCATTGATGACCTCAACAATATTGCCGCCACAACCGCAGCAGCTGTTGAGGAGCAGTCGGCCACCACTAATGAGGTGAGTCGAGTTGTCCAAGAGTCCTCAAGAGGAGTGAGCGATATCTCCGAGGTGATCAAAGTGGTGGCCAAATCAGCAGATGAAAGTGCTGAAGGAGCCTCTGATACTCTAGAGGCCGCGAAGGAGATCATTGAGCTCTCAGCGCAATTGCAGCAAAGCGTTGCAAAGGCCCGTGAAGGCATGGAGTAATGTCTAGCTCAAAGTTTTGATCTTCTCTAACCTCCTTGCTTAAATAGTTAAGTAAGGAGGATTCATGAAATCTGCTTTTTTGATCATTTTAGGGACTCTAAGTCTTTCCCTCATGGCCGTCCCAAGTGCGCCGGTTGATCCTGAACATCCTGGATATTTAACTCGCGGCCAAAGTGTTATGGAAGTCGCAATCTCTACGATTCGTTCAGGAAGCGTCCTCTACTTGCCGCAAACTTCAAGTGTTTTAGAACAAAAGATACCTCTTATTGTTTTTGCCCACGGGCAAGCCCTGAAAGTTAAGCATTATGAACTTCTCTTTAAAGCAATGGCTTCTAAGGGATTTGCAGTCTTATATCCCCAATACGATAAAGGCTTCTTTGATCGTGATTGGCGCCGCATGGGTGCCGATTATGATGCTATTGTTGAGCAAACTCTCAAAGATTACCCTCAGCTCGATAATCAAAGAGTCCTTTACAGTGGTCACTCCAAAGGTGGCTATATCGGTCTTATGGCCCTTGCTCATCGTTCAAAGAGCAACTATCAATGGTTTCCTAAAGCCAGTATTTTCTATAGCCCTGCGGGCTTTGAGGAGGGCTCGCTGACTCAAATTCCCACCACCCATGAGTTGACTCTTGTTTGGCCTGTGGGGGATTCCATTATTAAGAAAGATTTGATCGACGAGATTTTCTTAGACCTTTCAATACCTCAAAAGCAAAAAATTATTGTCCAAGGGTATGAGGGTCTTCAAGCGGGTCACTTCTTTATTTTAAGTAGTCGCTCACTTTTCGGTGGAAGCAATGGTGTAGGACCCTTCCATTGGTATGGAGCCCTTACCTGGAGTTGGGGTGCCTTAAAAGATTCTTATTATCTTAAAGGGGAAGGTGCTCTTGATTCAGGAGATGTAAACTTTCCCCACATAAGAGAGTAGGGACGCTTCCTTAAAGGATATTAATCTTTTTTAAAATTTGGCTCACAAGTTTGGGAGAGGTGGGGTTTTGCGATTGAGTCTCTTGAACTTCCCGCGATTTATTTAAAGTCTTTTCTGTTTCGGAAAGAACTTTTCGGGCTTGGTTCTTAGTCATACCTGCTTCGCGAATGTCTTTTGCCCAAAGCTTAGGCAAGTCAGGCCAAATCTTCATACTTACTTATCGGAAACCTGATTGAAAAATTTTAGTATTGTAAGGTATTGAAACTAGGCTTTTAGGACTTCTCTTATCTTGTTTAGGCCTCCCATGACTTTATCGATGAAAGAAGTGTTGGATGAGATGAAGTGGTAATTGGGGTGCTGGGACCAAACCGCTTGGAGCTTGCGATCGAGATTAAGGGCCTGAGTCGCACTCTCTGTTCTTTGAGGGTTATTACTTTGGATATCTGCTCCTCCTGCAGCACCGGTTTCGAAAAAGATGACAGCATCATAGCGTTTAATCTCAGTTTCAAAGTTTGAGCCTGCCGCTTGAAAAAAGCTCTCCTCGCTTTCTGGCCAATAGGCGAGACTGTCGAGAGTCCCCCGGTCACAAATGTGGCAATCTTGTGGATTTCTATCAAGGAAGATTTTTTCTAAGCACACCTGGAATGTATAAATGGCCAATTGAGTCTTTTCGAGTTCTCCGTCCTCAAAGCCCCTCTTCATGCCATTTTCAAAAAGTATAGTTGCTGCTTCTGGGATAACATGAATGCCGTCTTTAAACTCGCGTCTAAAGAGGTCTAGGGCGGTTGTCTTCCCACCACCAGGACCACCAGTTAAAACTATTTTCTTCATAACAGTCCTAAGAAAAAGAATTAATGTTCAAGACTCATTTCTCTTATTATAATCGAGTGAGTTTATCGGTGAATAATATATGAAAATTGTCTTTCAACATTCAGGTATTCTACCAGTTTTAAAATATGGTGGAATTGAAAGAATTCTTTTCTGGCATATGAAGGAATTGGCAAAGAGGGGCCATAAAGTGGTGCTCTTTGGTCACCCAAAGTCCCAAGTAGCCGATTTGGGAATTGAGCTTATTCCTATGCCAGAAACCTTGGAAGAGTTTGAAGAGCAGATTCCTGATGATGCTGACCTTCTTCACCTTACCTATAACTTTGAAGCTAAAAAGAAAGAGATCCCAACCCTGATTAATATTCAAGGTAATGGCCAAATAGGTGAGAGCTTCTCGCTCAATACGGTCTTTGTGTCAAAGAAGCATGCTGAAAATCATGGTAGTTCGTCATTTGTTTATAACGCCGTTGATCTTGAAGAGTATCCATTTGAGGATCGACCTTGGGACTGTCGAGATCTTCTCTTTCTTGCCAAAGGAAGTTGGAGTGTAAAAAACCTAAAGGACTGTATTTGGCTCGCCAAAAAAACAAGAAAATTTCTTCACATCGCTGGAGGCAAGTCTTGGTTACCTTCTCGATATATTAAATCCTATGGCATGGTTGGCGGTGATAAGAAGATGGAGCTTCTCAAGAAAACCGACGCTCTTCTCTTTCCCGTGCGCTGGCATGAGCCTTTTGGTATCGCGATTATCGAGGCCATGGCCCATGGAAGCCCAGTTTTTGGATCCCAATATGGAAGTTTGCCAGAGCTCATTAATGATTCCTGTGGCAAGACCTTTAGCTCCAAAGAAGAGTTGAGAGGCCACCTCGATCATTGTCTGACTTACAAGAGAAAAGAGATTCGGTCCTATATTGAAGAGAGCTTCTCAATAAAAAGACTTACGAATGATTACTTGAGTCTTTATGAGAGGATCATTTCAGGAGAAAGTTTAAATTCTCAACGGCCTACCTGGAAATTGGCGCAACCCCCTTTAGAACTTCTTGATTTTTAGTATGATGGAAATAATAGGTTTCCATGTCAGATGAAAAAGTTTTTGTAGCAGAATTTTTAAAAGATATTTCTACTGTAAAGAAAGAGCTCGATGAAGGTCTTGCTTCAAAAGATTATGAAATTCTTGAAGAGAAGGTGAGGAACTCCGCTACTATTCTTGAAGAGCTTTCCCAATTTTGCCAAGAGACTGTTACGGAAGATCGTGTTTTAAAGATGAGTCTCAATGTCTTTTTAAAAGATGCTATTTCTAATTGGAAGAAGAAGCTTTGGAGTATTGATATCCAAGGGACTTCAGAGGGATCTGTAGAAATTGAATGCTCAAAGGTTAAGCTCAAGAAAGTTTTTGAAAATCTTATTCTTAATGCCATGGAAGCTGGAGCTTCGGAAGTCACGATTAAGGTCATGAAGAGTCAAATTATCATAGCAGATGATGGATCTGGTATTTCTAATGAAGACTCTAGTCAGATCAAAGAAAAGGGTACTACAAAGGGAAAGGGACGTGTCATGGGCCTTAAGCATGTGAAGAGTTTTATCTCTACTACTTGAAAATTACTTTTCTAGATTGGCCAATTTAAATAGAGCAGTTGCACTGTCTTTACTTAAAACCTGAGCATACTCAGTCCAAAGCTTACCAGCTTCTTCGATTCTAGCTTGGTCATCTTCAATGTGAGAAATTTCTGATGAAATCATATCCTTAAGGGCGTTGATCTCTTCAATCTCATTTTGGAAAGCGACAACTTCATTGTCATTAAGTTGAGCTTGCTCAATTTGCTCAGCACTTAGGTCAGCACCAATTTCTGCTCTTCCTTGATCATCAAGAAGAACAAGACCAGCGATTAGGAAAGCTGGGTAGGTGATCACTCTGTAAGTCACATAAGTTGTACGGCTCCAGCCACGACGACTATAGCGACGAGTCGTTGTACGACTTTCGACAATCCAAATTTGCGAAAGGTCCATAAGGGCAAGACCTGCAATGGCCGTTGCATCTGAATCAGTGGCAATTCCCACGATCGCTTGTGAAGGCGACGAAATCAGGAAACTTAGTGTTAGTGTAATGGTTGCTAAAAACTTTTTCATGCTCTTCTCCTTTGCCTAGGGCATTGTGTTTTGTGCGCGATAAATATGTTTACCAACTCCAATTGGTTTTCCATTTGGTGTTTGAAAGACTTTCCAGTTATAGGGGTTATCAGATTTAAAAGTGAACCTTCCCAGGTTCAACTCATTAGCACTTGAAGGTGCACCAGAATCCATAACAAGTTTTAAGTCATTCAAACTTTTTGATTTCTTAATAAGAGTTCTTGCTTGAGTTTCATCACTTGAAAGAAATCCTACAAGTCGACCTTTTTGTAAGACTTGTATTGCCGTGAATTGTGTACTTTGAGATTGATCATTTTCTCTATTTAAGGCGACTTCAAAATACTCACCACGATCACTTGTTTGATAATCGAGAAAATCGTTATCAGATGGAATAGAGTTTTGCTTAAGAAAGTCGCCCTTCTTTGAAAAGAGGTCATTGAGATTTCTTAAGGCCATCTTGAGACCCTTTCTCGCATCAGTTCTGACTTCTCTGCCAAAAGTCTCAAGTTGGGGGTTATGGTCAAAGTAGCCCTTTTTAGACCATTCATTGAGAAAGAGCTGACCGCGACAACCTACGAGGGCCAAGTATTTCAAGTGAGAGCCAGCAGCCTGGAAGACGGCCTTGAGGTCATTTCCTTTGTAGTCAATAATCGAGCGCAACAGGGATAGACCTTGCCCTTCAGCAAAGCCTGCGTGGCCAACCCAAATAACCGCTGTAACTTCAGGGTCTTTGAGGACTTGATAGAGGTCAGCCGCTGTGGCGAAATGGACAATTTCCTTATCAACTGGATAGGGAAGTTTCCACATCTCTTTATGGAATCTCTCTGTCAGCTTTTCATTGATATTCCAGCTACGCAGCCTCAAAGGCGGTCGATTTTTATCGGGGTCTAAGCTGGTGAGCATCACTATTTTACTAGCTTGGGCACTTAAGCTTAGGCACAGCCAAAAGCTCATAAAAATGGGTAGTAACGCTCTTTTGCTCAATTGAGGTCCTTATTTGGGTAGGCCAGAGGGTAGATTGTTTAACGCATGGGGCAAATAGAGGGTGTAAAAAGGATAGGTCCTTGAAACTAGGCATTTTTTGACGCTTTGTAAGTACTGGGAATTCTTATAAACTAGAGTTATTGGGGCAGCCATTTAGGGTTGCTATGGCCTAGGAGAGAGGTGACAGTTCCCAAAAATATAACATTCTTTATTGTGGATGATATGTCGTTTTATCGCGACCTTATGGTGCAAAGCCTAGGAAACCTTGGTTTCAATGGTCGCTGTATCCTAAGCAAGAACTACACAGAGAGTATTAATAAGCTTAAAGAAATCATTAAGAAAGGTGAGAAAATCGACTTTATCATTTCAGATATTCAGCTTCCGGATGGGACAGGTATTGAGCTTCTTAAGAAGGTGCGTTCCTCTAAAACCTTAAAGAACGTTCCCTTTCTTCTCATCACAACCTCTGATGATCCTCAGACTATCGTAGAAGCTTTTGAAGTAGGAGCTGATAACTATATCTTTAAACCGATTGAGGAAGCGGCCTTACTTGAGAAGATAGAGTTTTGCTATACAAAGAGAAGAAAATAGAAGTTAACCTTTTTGGGCAGTCGTCCAGCATGAATTAAGCTTTTCTAGTAACTCAACTCTCTTCCAAGGTTTGACGAGGTACTCATTGGCGCCCTCATTAATGGCATTAATCATATCCTCAACTTCATCCATTGTTGTGCACATGAGGAAGGGAACTTTAGAAAACTTCTTAGTCGCTCTAAGCTTTTTGAGGAATTCAAAACCAGTTCCGTCGGGTAGGTTCCAGTCTGAAATAATAAATCCAATTTGATGTTCATTTAAAAGAGAAATAGCATCTTTAACACACTCAGCTTCTACAACCTTATTAGGAATACCAATGTCCTCAAAGTGCTTACGCATGGTTTGCCGTATATCTGGCATGTCTTCGAGATGAAGAATAATAATGTCTTCTGGAATGAGAAGTTTATATTTTTTCATCGCTTGCTAACTCTCTTTTTAGTTCTTCATATGGAAGATAGAATAAGGTAAATCCAGCGAAAATCAAATTGGGATCTCTTACCTGTAACTGATTGTTGAGCCATATACTCTTCCAATGTTGTATTTCTCCGTTATAAACTTTTTTAGAAATCTTTGATAAGGAATCACCATTGAGAATAAGGTAGGGGTTTCCCTTTCCTTGCCATTGGAACTTAGAAGTCATGGGCTCATATTTGAGCTCAGTTCCGGCAGCTAGCGAGAGATCAAAATCAAGGACCTCTTCATTCCATGATTTGAGTTTTCTCCATGCGCGGTAATCGCCATAGAGTTTGAAGGCCACCCACATGAGAGTTTCACCCTCTTTGGTCTTATAGACTTTAAAGTTATCCGATAGAACTTTATAGACGTCCTCTTTTATAGACGAATTAAAGGCCTCCACTTGTTCAACATCATCATAGATATTGTCGGCCGCAAAGCTTGTTTGCTGATTCATACCTTCATCAATTTCACTGTAGAGATCATCACCAAGAGAAATAACCTCCTCATCGCTAATAAAGTCTTGCTCACTAACTGACGGCTCATCATGAGTAGCAGCTTTCTTTGTTGAGCAGCTAGTGATGAGAAGACCTTGAGTAGCGAGAAGCAAAAGGAGCGCCTTTAAGCTTTGGGAACGCATAGTTTTTCTCCGATTTTTGAGTAAATTACTCAACCCTTCGGATAAAACCTTAGAATCTTTAATACTAGAGTTATAAATGCTTAATTTTAAAAGAGAATATAACCAAAGCCCACACCTAGCCTCAGGGTTGTGAGATCACTTGGTCCACTCATAAAGTGGTACTTAAAGAGGGTGTGAACAAAGAGTTTTTTAGAGATCTTCTTATTAAGATACCACAGGACTTTGGCTCCACTATAGGATTCAGTAGTTGGGACACCTCTAGGGTCATTGGTCGTTTGCTCAAAGAAGCTCACAGAACTTGAAAGCTTAGTGAAAAGTTTATGACCAAAGATGGAGATAAGTTTTGAAAAGCCTGCAGTGAGATAGAGCACTCGACTTTCATCAACATAAATTTTCCGATCATTTTGAATACCCCCAAGATTGAAGGTAGAAAAGCGCTCAAAGTCTAGGCCAAAGTAACCAGTAAACCTCTGCTTAACAAATCTGTATTCACCATAGATATTCCCTCCGATTTCAGGTGGGATTTCAACATCTGAGGCGTCTAGATTATTCGCCGCCGTGAGGAGGTAACTAAGGTAGAGTGACCACGCCACCGAGAAATTCGACTCTTTGGGGTAGTAGGTAAAAGCGCCACCAAGAGAGACAGGGGAGTTTTGTAGGAAGGTGAGCTCTGCGATATTCTCATTTTTTTGAGTAAAAGCACCGTAGGATGCCATGTAAAAGAAAGAGCCTTTTAGACCTGTTGGAAAGGGACTCTTCTTCTTTTGAACTACGGCCCTTGATTGTTCCTTAATTTTAGCTTTAGCAGCCTTGATCTTCTTTCTTAATTCATCTCTATAGGCCTTATATTTATCTAAATCCAAGAAGTCACTAGAAATGTAGAGCTGAATCTTCTTCCCTCCGGGTAGTCTTTTCCAATCTTTAATAGAAGGGTTGGCCTTAAGTGTTCTACGCACCATAGGGGTGCCATAGTTAATTATACTGTCGGCCTTAACAAATCGTTTGAGAATTTGAGCGTAAGATTCTTTTTGCTTCGTTATGTAGGGGATTCGATAATACTTTGGCTTTTTCGCAGAGGCTGCAAAAGAAATAAGGAAAAAGAAAAGTATTAAAACGATTTTATTCATTCTTTAACAAGTGGACTTATAGGAAAAATGAGAATTCCCATTTTTGAGTAGCCACTTTTCCGACCCCATTTGTCAGTTATCCTTACTCTATAATAATACTTTCCTGAGCGGTTTGATACCCAGTAACCCGTATTCCGGGGAAATGATTTCTTAAAGAGCATCTTTTTAGCTTCAGGGTCTCTATAAACTTCGAGAGTATAAAGTTCAGCATACTTATATTCAGGTAGCTCAATTTCATAGGCTTCTACACCATTAACGATTCTATAGTAGATGATTTGCTTTGGTTGAATTTTTGGACTCTTAATGATTTCAGGAAGAGTAACCATTAAAGGAGTTTCCTTTGTTGGTAAGAGGACTTCCTTATTGGTGAGGGGTTTAACTTGCCAGCTATAGGAACCTAGACTTGGAAGCTTGACCTCGGCCTGGTTGCCTTGGACTTCCTTTTCCTCAATGACCTTTCCTTGAGTATCTTTAACTGTTAATTGGTACTTATTTCCCGGAAGAGATTCTGACCATGAGAATTGTGCCACCGGTTTAGAGAGAGCAGAAAATTGTTCGTTTTTAAAATTCTGGCTTGGAAGAATTACTGGTGCCTTAATCGTGATTTTCTGAGCGCCCGTTGTTTTAGGAGGCTTATCAAGGGTTGTACTGCGCCAATAGTAGACACCGGGTTTTAACTTTTTAGATTTAATTGCTGGTTTCTTACTTTTAACTTTAAAAAGAGGATTTTTAAAAGAAGGTGTCTTCGCCACTTCAAAGAGAAAGCTCTTTGGGTTACTTTGCTTGGCTGATAGGGCAAAGGGAATAGCATCTTCTTGAGTTTTTTTGATGAAAATATCTGGGGTCATATTTTGATCGACAATGAGGCCTGGATTAACCTTAACATTTTGATTTTCCCACTGAGACCAAGGAGCACTTGGAGATTTTACGCGAACACGGTACTTAAGCTGTGCACTTTTAAAAATTGGAAGGAGTTTCTTAGTGCTTTGGACATCAAAAACCTTTCTCTGACTTCCAGCTTGAACTTCTACTTCATAGGTGAGGTCTTTCCTTCCAACCCAGCCAAGGGCAATATTCTCTCCTTGAGAGACTTGGATAGTCTTTTTGCCACTTTGAGCAAGAAGTTGAGGAGCACTAAACGCAGCTACTTCAAAAGGAGTAATTTTGTATTCCGTAGCTCCAGGCTCTTTAACTCCAAGATAGTAGAGACCGGGTCGCGGTAGCTTTAGATTAAGACCTTTCTTGAGGTCTTGTGGAGTTGTCTTAATTTTTTGAGCCTTCCTGAGATTGGGATAGCGTGAGATGACGACATCTGGTGGAGGTAAATTACCCGCTTTTTTTATACTTGCAGGCTTGAGGTCTACAGGGAGGGTATTATCCCGAAGTGGGTCAAATGTCGTTTTCTTAAGAGGGTTATCAATTTGATAGAGGGCCTTTGAAATAGGCTTGAGTTGAGAAGCATCCTTGCCGTCAACTTTAAGGTCTCCTGAGAGAGGCTTAAACTGAAGGTTTTCACTACCACTAACAACCTGAATTTTTCCCTTTTTGCCTTCAATTTTATATTTCTTATTGCCCTTTCTCAGGGTCACTTTTTCATTTCCCTTGGATAGGTTGATATCTAAAAATCCCTTGATGAGCACAATATCAAATTCACCATTATTAAAGTCTAGTTTAATAAGAGAGTTTGGGGGGATTTTGAGAAAGGTATCATCCAGAAAGAGAACTTCAATCTTAGAACTTTGGTCGGTCAAGATTTGATCACCTCTAAATAGGACCTCCCGCTCTTTAACGCCATTCCAGGCTAAAGTTCCTACAATTTTGCGTTGAGGAGATTCACTATATGTTCCGACTTTTGCTATCGGTTGAAGGTCTCTTAAAGGTCGTATGTTATCTTCATGAACAAAGAGGAAATATGTGCCGGTGATGATGCTAGCGATGGCCACTAGGAAGGTGGCGTAATCGAGGGGAGAAAATCGCCTACTATCTCCTAAGGCCATAAATTTACTATAATTAAGAGGTAATCATTCTATTATTGTAAAGAATTTGGACTATTGGGAAACGGGGCTATTTTTGCAGGATGACGTGACAGGCGAAATTTCTGAAGAAAAAAAACCTAACCAAGAGAACTCAGGTTTTATTTTTTCATTGAAGGCAAAGGTTCTTTTGGGGCTGGCCTTTCTTATTACCCTTGTTATTGGTATTAATTCTCTTTATTCCTATCAACTCTTTCTCGCTGATAAGACAAACTATATTTTTGAAACGGGCCTTCAAAGAGCTGAAGAAATATCTGATCGCTTTGTAGAACCGATCAATCAGTCAGTTGGGAAAGTTAATACTTTTATCCTTCTTGCAACTCAGAATAAGAATCAGTTTCAAAAGATTATAAATAGTGAGGAAAGGCTAAGTCTTTTTGCCTATCAAATGGGAAGCGGTCAGTTCGAAGTCATCACTAAAAATAAGCCCGATCGAAGTGGTGTTGATCATAGTAATGCGCTTATGAATTGGTGGAAAGCACATGACAAAGCTGGTTTTGAAAAGAATATAACTGTTGAAGGATTACAGGTCGATAACCGTATCTATACCGCGATTAAGCTATCACAGGCAGATAAGAAAATACTTTTCCTTTTAGATTTTTCAGACTTAATTCAGTCGATTAGTAAAGATCAGGTCTTCAATTTCTATCTCCCTTCTCTAAAAGGAGGCAACTTCTTTCCGGGGACAAAGACCCTCTCTGCTTATGGCGAATCGCTGTTAAAGAACCCTATCGCCAAAGGTGTAAAAGAAGTCGCCGTAAGTGGAAAAGAGTATTTAGTTTCCTATGTGAAGTTTCCAGTACTAGGCTTTGCTCTAGTATCAGAGATTAGTAAGAATAAAGCTTTTGCCATTGCAAAAGACTTGCAAAAGAAGAGCCTCTACTTTGGTCTCGTCGTTCTAGGGGGCGCCCTTTTTATTGGTCTATTCTTCAGTTTACAAGTGACTAAGCCAATTAAGAGCTTGGTGGAGGCGACTCAATGGGTAGCCGAAGGAGACTTCAGTAAAAGAGTTAGAATTAAATCAAACGATGAATTTAAGATTTTGGGTAATAGCTTTAACTTCATGTCTTCTGAAATTGAAAATATCATCGTTCAACTAGAAGACAGTAATGAACAACTTGAAGCCGCTAACGTTCAACTTGAAGATTACAGTAAGAATCTTGAAAAGATGGTTGAAGAAAGAACGGCGGAGTTAAAGAAAGCGAATGACTTTATCGCCACAATGATCAACTCTCTTGATCAAGGTCTTTTGGTTTTTGATAAAGAACTTAAGGTTGCTGATATCTATACAAATGCTTGTGAGGAGCTCTTTGGCCAAGAACTTAAAGATAAGTCCTATCCTCAGCTCTTAGGAATGGATGAAAAAGAAGGCGAAGGTATTCAAAAGTGGGCCAACATTATCTTTGATCAAAAACTGCCTTTTGGTTCAGCATCTAAATTAGGCCCCCAAAAGTTCGTTGTGGGGGAAGATCCTGATGATGAAGACTTCAAACATGTGGCACTTGAGTATCATCCAATGAAGGATGAAGAAGATAATATCGAAAATATCGTTGCTGTAGCGACAGATAAAACAGATGAAATTAGAGCGATTGAGGCCTTTAAAGAGAAGGAATCCTATGTTGAGATGATTTTGAAGTTGGTCCATTCTAAGAAGCAGTTCTACAGTTTTCTTGATGATGTTAAAGATATTATTGAAAGCCTAAGAAGTGAGCTTGGAAAAGATGAACCTAACCTCAATACCCTCATGATTAATTACCACTCCCTTAATGGAGGCTTTGGGACCTACTCAGTCTACTCTCTTCAAAAGCAGGCACGCGCTTGTGAGCAAGTCATTGTGGATGGACGTGATAAAGAGGAGGGTCTAGCTCTTACTAAACTACGCTCCGATTTTGATGATTTTATGATGGTTTACAATGGTTTCTTAGAGGAACTTGAAACCATTTTTGGAGAAAAGCGAGACACTGTTGAGGTTGATCGAAGTATCATTTTCTATTTCTCTGAACTTTTAGAAGAAAGAGCAGATACCGAAACGGCCCTTCTCTTTAAGGAATACTTTGAGAAAGAGACGGTTGAAGAGCACTTTGAAGGTTATAAGGATCTTGTTTCAACTTTATCTACCCGTCTTCACAAACCCATCTCACCACTGCATATTAAAAATGGTGATGTGCGCGTACCACCAGAAAAAACAAAGGAGTTCTTTAACTCTCTCGTTCACCTATTTAGAAATTGTGTGGATCACGGTATTGAAATGCCAGAGGTACGAATAGAACGCAATAAACCTGAAGAAGGTAATATTACCGTAGCCTTTGATAAGGAAAGAAGTCAGGTTGGAGACGAAGTTCTTGTTGTTAAGGTTGCTGATGATGGTGGTGGGATAGATCCTGAAAAAATTCGTTCCAAATGGAAGTCCATGTATCCAGAAGATGAATCCATTACAGACATGAGTGATCAGCAAGTGATTTATAAAATATTTGATCCTAACTTCTCTACGGCCGAAGAAGTGACAGATGTCTCAGGGCGTGGTGTGGGCATGAGTGCTATTAAAGAGGTCATTGACCGAAGTGGCGGCTCTTTAAAAGTTCTTAGTCAGGTTGGAAAGGGAAGTACTTTCGAATTTCGTCTACCTCTTAGCTGAGGCCCTTCTTTTTAGCTGTTTCTACAATTTTTGCTTTTACGGTATCAGGCGTGAAAGGTTTTAGGATATAGTTATCCGCACCGGCCTCAATAGCATCCATTATAATTCCCACTTCATTTTCTGTTGAAACCATAATGATTGGCGTTTCGGCATAGACATCTGAGCTACGAATGAGCTTAACGAGGTCTATTCCGTGGCAGTGAGGCATGTTGATATCAGAAAAGATGAGTTCATAAGGCTCACCAGCGTCGGCTTTTTCCTTAAGCTTTTCCCAGGCATCTTTTCCATCAAAAGCAGAGTTAATTTTACTAAAGCCCAACTTCCGTAAGCAACCAGAGAGTGCTTCCCTAACAGAAGCGATATCATCCACAACAAGAGTTCTTCGTTCAGTAAAATTCGCCATAACTATTTCCTTATAATGATAGGTTATATGATCGTACTGCTTTAAATTTCCAGCAAGCTGCGCCTTGTCCAAGATCGCTCAGTTCAGTAAGCTAGTGAGGTGGAATGTCCAACAATAGCCGACTTCAAAGACTTTATTAAAGAATATGCTCAAAAATATACGCGTTATGAGTATGTTAACCCTATGTACAATAAGCGTAAGAAAGCTCAACCATATAAGTCGGTTTATTTGAAAATGGCGAATCGCTACAATCTGTTTTATATTTATGAGGATACAGAAATTTTCGCTCTTAAAGAGTTGTCCAAATTTTTAGAAGACTATTTAGAGGGACTGTACCCCGAACTCAAAGCACCCTTTGATTTTGAGCCCTCTTCTAGAGGGAAAATGTTAGTGCCTAAGGCGTTGAAAAAAATTCCGGGCCTTTTTATCATTTGGGTAGGCAAGGCAACAAACCCAGATAAAGGACAGTATTAGAATGACGGCCGACGATATGAAAGAGTTTACCCATGACCTTATCAATAAGCTTGTTTCTGCTCAGGGCTATATGAAAGTCTTGAGCCGAACTGACCTCAAGGAGGATCAAACTGAATATCTTATTAGTGGTCAAAATAGTCTTTTGGAGGCGATTGATATTTTTAAAGATTTTAGAAAGAACTTAGAATAATACTTTTCAAAAATGCTTGAAGATGATGGCCTCCTTTCCTTGGAGGCTTTTTTTTATTCCTATGCTGAAATTTGGTTTTCTTCCTTATTTAAAATTCTTTGCTCGACTGGTTTGATGAAGCGAAAGAGACCTTCTTTGTGACAGCAAATAAGGAAAATATCGAATCTTAAGGCATTGAGGTAGGCTATAATTTTTCCTGTAAATTGCTCTGAAGGTAGGTTGAAATCTTTTATTAAATGGTCACATAAAAGGTTAACGAGGGTTTCCAAAGATTCCTTTTGGTAAATTTTCCTATTGCAGACAAGAAAAAAATAAATAAATCACACAAAAACGTGATTCTTACAGCTTTAATGGCTAACCTAGCTTTAGTTTTAGGCGAAGGAGTTGTGATGAACTTTTTCATTGTTTACATGGTTGTGCTCTATGCACTCATGATGATCATTTCAGCTCACACATCTTCAAACGCTTCATAGGAGAAGGATCTGGTTGAACCCAATGGAAGGTCAGATTTTTCACCTCCTCAATCACTGGGCTTTTGGGTTTAAGGGGACAGGGATGCTCCTTTTCTTTTTAACCCGCTGGTTAAAATTGAATCCTCGCACTATAGGGATTAATCACCTCATTTTTTTAAGTGCTGAAAAAGACTCTTTTAATAGTGGTTCAGAGAAAAACAACCCAAGTGATGTTCATTAATGTAAAAATAACCTCAGCTAGATAGAACTTCCTCAACGAAACAACACATCTTTCTGGAGGAAGAAAATGAAAAAAACCATTAATCGTACTACTTGCACTCTCTACTACTGCATTTGCTGCTAAGCCTCAGCTACCACGTCTTGGACTCAATAGCTTTGACGGTTGGAACAAAGGCTTTGTTAACGTTCGCGGAACTGACAAAGAAGCCGTTGTTGCTCAAGCCGTTGCTACCATTGACAAGATGGAGTCAGGTATCGTCTCTAAAACACAACTTAAAGAGCTTGCTCGCTTTTTAAATGAAGGAAGCTGTAAGTCACTTGTAAATTCAAGTAAATTCGAAAAAGAAGTTCTTGAAAGAATTGAAGAAGGGCACATTCATGCTGCTGGTGGTTTCCAAGTTATCGAATCATACGATGCTGCTGGAAATACAAAATACCGCGCTCCTATCCACTTCTATGTTCCTTGTTACAAAGACTACAAGCGATTTGAAGACTAATCATTCCTAAGACCTAATGGGGCCAAAGTGCCTCATGGGTTTTGAAAAAAGTACAAGTGTCTCTACCAAGAGTTTCGGATTAGCTAAGTTCCGAAGCTGAAATTCAGGGAGATGTTAAAGCTTGGAGCAAAAGAATGGCAGGAGCACACCCAAGTGATCAGGTCGTCAGCGAGCATTTAGCAAAAATTTTAGGGTCCACACGCTTAAGCATGGATCAGGTTGCTAAGAAGTGGCATGTATCATGTGCCATGCTGTCGCAGATCAAAAATGTCCTAGAAGAACAAAAGAGAAATAAGCTCGAGGGGACGTTCAATGGCGAGCTCTCTTACGATGTCTCAGATATTGATGAAGAGGGTCTTGAAAAGCTCATAAAAGTAAACTTGGAATATCAAAATCAAACCCGAAAAATATTAAAGGAACATCGTAAGCACCGCCTTAAAGGTGGTATTCGCGTGTTCACTCAATCACTGGTAAGCACTATGAAAAAACAAATTACACTTATGTCCCTTTTGGTTACTTTTACGATTTTTTTCTCTAATGGAGTCTTCGCTCAGGGAGTGGGTGGGAATGTCTCCGGTAACGGTGGAAAAGGGGCCATGGTTTTACAGGGAGTTGAACTTCCTGGAGTTAGCTCTCGTACTCAACGAATAGAACTGAGTCGCTTCAAGACTCTAACTCTTAAAGGTCATAGTGCCACCATTGGTAGAAAAGAACTCAGGTTTAAAAAGGCTGTGTTGGTTACCGAGAATTTTCCTTCTAAGGAGGAAGCTATTGAAGGAGCTAAAATTAAGCAATTAGAGATAGCAACAGATTTTAGCTACCAAAAGGCCAAAGCCGAATTTGGCCGCTTTAACCGTGAATGTTTCGAGGGCTCAAAAAGGCTTGGCTATGATGATCCTCACTTCTTTCGCTTTAGAGGTTTTGAAGTTATAGAGACCTTCCATGTTGACGGTACGCCTCGCTACAAGGCTAAAATTTCAATCGACTTTCTCTGTGAGGTAGATTGATAAATAATTTCCACAGCTTACAGAGTGTTGAAATCGGTAATTTGTTCAATCAGATTTTCAGACAGTGATGAAGAGCTTAATTTCAATTCCATGAAAAAAGCTATCGTGATTACATGCCTAATTTTCTCTCTCGGAGCTCGAGCTGATATTTTTGGCGAAGATAATAGAAGTGATGTGAGAAGGGCGGGGCGAAAATCGTTTTTGGCTCGTTCTGTTGCTGTTGGAGTCATTAATTCTCTTTGGACTGAAGTAAATTCTTCATTCTTTGATCTTAGGGCCGATCCCATTACGACGATGTGTAAAGATGAGCCTTTTGTAGGTCAGCCTTCAGTTTCCTATGCATGCTCAGGTTTTCTTGTTGGCCCAGAACTCCTAGTCACTGCAGGCCATTGCGGTGTGAATGTTGGAGAGGTGAGAAACTCTTCAGGGGATTATTGTGAAGCCTATACTTGGATGTTTGATTTTTATAGCACCACAAATATTAAGAGGGTGCCCCGAAGAAATGTTTATAAGTGTAAAGAGATTATTTATGCTACTCAAATAGGAGAGGGGATTGGAAAGCAGGACTTTGCGCTCATTCGTCTTGATCGAAAAGTTAGAGGACGAAAACCCCTCGAGTTGGCGATGGAAACGCCAGATCTTAATGAGCGTGTCTTTATGCTTGGCCATCCAATGGGCCTACCTATGAAGCTTACTGATGAGGCCGAAGTTTTTAGTCTTAATCAAGGGCGTTCCTTTCTTTCCAATCTTGATGCCTTTGCTGGTAATAGTGGAAGTGCTGTCTTTAATGATAGAGATGAAGTTGTTGGAGTTCTTGTCGCAGGAAACCCAGCTCTTTCTCTCTATAAAAATGAAGAGGCGGGCTGTGAGCGTTACAATCGTTGTGATGATAATGGTGAAAACTGCATGTCGATCAATCTCAATGATGGCCAAGAGGGTTTTCCTCATACCTTTAGTGAAGTTCAAGATATTCAATTTTATCGTGAAATCATTGTAGAAAACCTGATTAAGTTATGATCTTTGGAAGGGGAGTGTCTTGAAAGTTTTACTGGCAGGGGCAACTGGTTTAGTCGGAGGCCATCTCCTCGAAGAATGCCTCTATGATGATTCCGTTGAAGTGGTCCACGTAGTAGGAAGGAACTTAGAGCGGCTTGAAGATCATCCCAAATTAAGAAAACATGAAGTACCTTTTGAAGAACTCGACTCTTTTGATGACCCCGTAGATAATTGCTTCTGTTGTCTTGGCACTACTATCAAGAAGGCCAAATCTAAAGAGCAATTCAAAAAAATAGATAAGGATTACCCCCTGATGCTCGCCAAAAGATTTCAGAATCTTTCGCCAGAGGGAAAGTTTCTTATTGTTACGGCCATGGGAGCTGATTCAAAGTCTTCAGTCTTTTATAATAAAGTGAAGGGGGAAATTGAAGAGGAGCTTAAAAAGCTTGGTCTTGGTTCGCTACTTATTTTCAGGCCTTCACTTTTGTTAGGAGATCGATCTGAACGTCGCTTCCTTGAAGGACTCGGACAAAAAATTCTGCCTTTTCTACTAGCGCCGAAGAATTACCGACCTATTTTAGGCTTTAAAGTTGCTAAGAAAATGCTCTCCATGAGTAAACTAGAGGTCGATAAAGGCCACGTACAAGTTCTTCTTAATGGAGAGCTCTCGAGTTAGTTTTCAGCCAAAATTATCGTTGAAAATCACCAACTACAAGAAAGCGGTCATAATAAGTTCTTTCTTGATCAGAGAAGAATTCTAAATTCCATAGAGTATTGTCATCCCATACAACAAACTCCTCTCTATCCAGGCCTTCACCCCAGCTCACTTTATGGATGGTTGAAATGGTGTAGTCAAAATAGGGATAGACTTTGCCCTTGTTCCTTACTTCCTTAAAGAATCTATAGGTCTTAAGGAGGGGAGCATCGTTAACAAGAACAGGCTCAATATTCTTTTCTTCAAATTCAACGGTGAGGGAAGTGTAGAGTTTTTCGGCCCTCTCCTTAATATGTATTGGAATACTTTTCGTGACACCTTTCTTTGAGCAAAGATAAGTTTGACGAGGTTTTAGAGTGCAGGTCCAACCTTGAGACTTGAGATATTTTAGTCTTTCTCTTCCCTTGTTTGTGAAGGCATAGACGGGTTCATTACGGCTCATTTGGCCCAGTTTGATTTTACCTCGGTAAGAGTATTCACCATTTAGGTCAATAGGGGACTCATTTGCGAAAGTAGGTATTGAAATCAAAAGAGAAAAGAAAATGGACTTAAGCATAACCCCTCCAAATTAGGAAATCTATTTTTAAAAAATCATCTCAGAGATTAAGAGCTATGACATTTGCGGTGCAGTATGC
>JAUIBX010000277.1 GCA_030427595.1 Bacteriovoracia bacterium
TTATTTTTTTTTCGAACGGTCGCGAACTCGCGCCCTGCGGGCTAAGTTCTCTCCCTAGTCACATACCTCTCCGCTTCGTTTCTGCTTTGTTGGGTGGACGAGGTTGCTTCGCGTTCGAACGGTCGCGAACTCGCGCCCTGCGGGCTAAGTTCTCTCCCTAGTCACATACCTCTCCGCTTCGTTTGGCCTGCCACTGGCAGCCCACGCCGCGGGAGGCTAGCGGGACCCGCGTCGGGTCCACCCAAACATCCGCTTATAAACGGGAAACCAAACATTCTAGATTCTGCTTAGTTTAGATTTTTGACGAGCGAAAGGGAGGGAGCCTACACATAAGTAGGTGACCGAGCTTTCGTCGAGGAATAAAATTTAAAATAAGTAGGATATAGGATGTTTGGTGGAATCTAACATGGAATGATGATTCTAATCAGTTACAAAAACATCATAGAATAATCAAGCAAACTACGGAAATGCCGAGAAAGGCATCGTTCTCACGATGCCTTATTCTGACTGTCTTTAAAGGTTAATTCAATACCTAGAGGCTTCGTGATCTTATCCAAAGTTTTGATCGTAATGTTACTATCTTCTTTGAGTTGGTTTAGAAGGTTTGAAGCCTTCATGTCTCCAATGAGTTCAGCATATTCATTAACGCCAATTAATTTAACAATTTTGTTAATCGCTTCACGCCAAGAATATCCTTCCTCTAAAAGTGCCAAAAAGAACTCTTTTCGATTTTCTACAGATTCTTTCAAATCTTCTGAAAGACCTTCTTCCCAATCTTTATATCTTCTGGCCATCTTAATTCTCCTCTTTAGAAGTTAAGTAATCATTCCAAAACTCATGGGCTTTTTCGATATCTGCTTGTTGTGTTCCTTTGTTTCCGCCGGAAAGTAATACAACAAGTTTATCGCCATCAAGCCCATAATAAACTCTTATGCCTCCACCCAGTTTTTTGAATTTAAGCTCGAACAATTGATTGCCTAGACTTTTTGTTACTCCAAAATTTGAAGTATCGGCCAACATCATAATCCTTGCTTGAACTCTAAACTTTACTGAGCCATCGAGTTTTTTAAGCCAATCCTTAAACGGCTCTTTACCATCTGAAGTGGTATATTCAATTACCTTCATACCGCTTGCTCCCTATATTATAGCATACTATAATTATAATTCAATATAACTATAATATGCTATAATTATTTCAATGATTTCTTAGATTTACAACATTTGCTAGGTTTATGTCTGGAAGTAGGCTCAAGGAATCCGTGACCCCCTTAACGCTTACACCGGCCAGACGAATATAAATCTGAAATGTCTTAAAATCTTTCCAACCGCCAATTTGCATCACCTTTGCCGCTTCTGCACCAGAGGCCAGTAAATGGGTAGCAAAACAAGCGCGAAGTGTATGAAAAACAATATCTTTTTCGATACCTATTTCGCTTAAGAAAATTCTCAGAATTTTTCCACCAAAACCAGATTTCCATCCAGTGAGCCTTGGTAGGACAAATTCCTTATTTCCTCGCTCTTGCATTAACTCAACAATTATTGAGCGCAGTTCATCAGAGATTGGAACAGTTCTCCAGTAACCAGATTTGGTGCTTTTCTCTCCGCCAATTCGTTGGCTCATTGACCTTGATACTCGGATTATACCTTTATCAAGTTCAATATCGCGCCATCTTAAGGCCAAGAGTTCACCTGATCTCATTCCGGTAAGTAGGGCAAAAGACCATACGTGATACCAAGAGTGGCGTCTAATTTTTGCTTCTGTCAGGAGTTTTCTAACTTCATCGAGAGTCAAAATCTTAGGTACTTTTTCAGACTTCTGATGAAGTTGAATTCCCTCAACTGGATTATGATTGTGGGGAATGAAGCCTTCCTCCATTCCCCATTTATAAATAAGTCCAATTGAACCTTTGATTTTTCTTTGCATTGAAAGGCTTAGACCCGATTCTTTAACATCATTGAGAAGTTTTCTGGCATCGGCCTTGTTAATATCGGCCGCTACTTTATTTTTCCATCTCTTGGTGTATTTTAATCGGTACTGGTGATCCTTTATATAGGCTTCTTGAGAGGCCTTATCACCAAGTAAACCATTCTTTGCTGAAACGACCCAACGATCAATGATCTCGTCCCAAAACAATCCTCGTCCTTCTAATTTCTCCATCTTGATTGCAAGTTCAGAAATTAGTTTCTTTTCTATTCGAAGTGCTTCTTTGTAAGTTTCTATTTCGTTTATTCTTTTTTGTATTCTTAGGCGTCGATTATCTTTACCTAAAACATTTCGATAAACGGTGTAGAAAGTTTTACCATCTTTTTCATACTTGTTAATTGACATTAGTTACCTCCGTTAATGAAGGCAGTATCAATCAAAGTATCAAGCTCATCTCGTCTGAAATAAAGCCTGCGTTTAAATTTCCTTGCTTTTAAATCTCCTTTAAAAACAAGTAATCTAATCGCATTGCTGGTTTTTCTTAGATAGAAAGCAGCTTCTTCCGTAGTCATCCATATTAAATTGTCAAAGAGCAATGTAGAGCGTTCTGATGTTTCCTCTACGGCTTTATTGTATGTTAATTCAAGCTCTTTGTAAGTAGCATTTGTAGTATTTTTCTCCATAACAATTGCTCCTTTCTAAAGGTTTGAAAATCCAACAAGTCGAGCTTTGACTTCTTCAATCGAGCGTAAATTACCATCCTTATCTTGATATTCACGCACACGATTTTGGCCCTGCACAAAAACTTCTTTTCCTTTTGCAAGGTACAAATTGCAAAGCTCTGCTTGTTTTCCCCAAACAATGACACGTTTCCAATCTGGCTTATCAGAATCCGTTTTATCGACTGCTACCGATAAATAACAAACGGCCTCCTTTTTTGGGGTATAACGAAGGTCAGGATTTTTTCCAAGTCTTCCAATAAAAGTATTGTATTCAGTATTCATTTTAATTACTCCAAGGTTTTAATTAATAAAGTTAAGGATTAGTTAATGGAAAGCTTCTTAACCAGAAATTCACCCATTGAAAGCTTAGTCCCATTCTTCTGATTGTATTCATCCAAGGCCTTTTCAACCTTTTCCATTTCAGAGAGGCTTCCATCTTTAATTTTGTCCAAGTCTTTTTCTGTGATTTTATCAATTCCAAATATTGCCAAGTCCTTAAAGGTGATTTCACGACCATAATTCTTTTTATTAACTTTCCTAAGCAAATTAAAGATTTGTTCAAGTGAATCTTTTTCTTTGGAAAGATCAACAAAGAATTTCGTCTGCTCCGAATTGATTTGGTACTCTGTCTTTTCGTTTTTTGGTTTTCGTCCTCTTTTCTTCTTTTGCATTGGACTTGGATTTTGAATCCCTTCTTCTTTTTTTATATTTAATACTTCATTCATTTTAATTTTCTCCTTAAGTTTTCTGTGCCCCTGCCTTTTAAGTTATTTTGGGTATTGTTAGAGCTATTTTTGACCATCTCTACTCACTCGTTGGGGAGGGATGGTCAAAAATCGTCTCGGTAAATACCCGTTATAAAAGAATTAATTGGCAGGGGCACAGTTTGCTTAACTTCATTTAACTCCAATTTAACCGTTCTATGATGCTAGATCGTCACCAAATAGGGTTTTAAAATTTGTCTCTTTGCCAAGATAGAAACACCTTGAATCTTCAAATTGAAACTTTGTCACACTCAGTTTTCTATCCATCAAAAGAATAATTGCTTCTTGCGCATCACTATTCATTTCCTCAAGATATCTTTTATAGGTTCTAAATAGTGGCTCTTTGTTGGTAATAAAAAGAG
>JAUIBX010000278.1 GCA_030427595.1 Bacteriovoracia bacterium
GGGATTATCGAGAAAACCTCCTCATAAAGGCCTTTAATAAAGTAGGGACACCCCAAGACATTCGCGATAAGTGGCTGAGGATTGATTCTGCTTTTAAGCATGCCATCGTTAATACGGGTGGCGTCGAAGAGTGCCATGGCCGCTGGAAAACGGAAGAGATCATCTACGAGCCCATGCCTGATTACCTGAAAAAAAAGTCGCTTAAACCACAACAAAACTCCTAAGACATGAGTTAGAAGATGTGAGAATACAGAGCATTCTGTGGTTGTTAGAATTTTAAAAAATTCAAACCATGGAAGGTTCTATGCTTAAGTCGATTGTCTTAGTCAGTCTTATCTTTTCTCTCTCATCTCATGCCAAAGAATTCATTGTTCAAATCAAACCTGATCACCAGGTGAATCAATCTCTTAAGAGTTTGGCCAAGCGTGAGTTCACCGTTCTTGGTAAGACCTACTTGGTGGTAGAAAATATTGAGTCTCTCCCTCGCTTTAATAAGGACATCTCTAAAGTTGAAGAGAATTTTGATGTCCATGCCTTTGACCTTCCCGATGATTATAAAGATGATAAAGATGATCAAGAAGGGGCACCACAGTTGAGTGATTTTTCTAAACAGTGGGCCTTACAAAATCTCGGAGAAAATGAGCCTGTTAGCACAACCCAAATGTCTCCTCTTGATGGAGTCATTGGTGCTGATTTGAATATGCTCAAAGCATGGCAAATCACCAAGGGTAAAAAGGATATCGTTATCGCTGTGATTGATACGGGGGTGAAGTATGATCACCCTGAACTCAAAGATAATATGTGGGTCAATTAAGCTGAGAAAAATGGCAGGCGCTGGGTTGATGATGGCAATGGTTTTGTTGATGATATTCATGGCTACGACTTTGTAGGTGATGATGGCAGACCTAACGATGCCAATGGCCACGGTACTCACTGTGCTGGGGTGATTGGTGCTAGTCACTCTCAAGGAAAGATTTACGGGGCGATGAAAGATGTCTCCATCATGGCCGTTTCCATGCTCAATAGTCGAGGCCGCGGTACTCTTGAGGCCGCGATTAAGGCTGTAGGTTACGCGATTGAAAATGGCGCTGACGTTCTCTCTAATTCTTGGGGCGGAAGAAATCATTCAGAAATTTTAGAGGGCCTAATGATAGAGGCCAATAAGAGAGGCATTGTTGTGGTGGCCTCCTTTAATGCTCAAGAGCGTCACGCCTCTTATTCTTCTTACGGACCAAAGACAGTTCATGTTTCTGCACCTGGAACAAATATCTTGTCCACTTATGTGAGAAAGCGCCGCTATAAAGAAGTTTATAGGGTGGCTTCCGGCACATCGATGGCGACACCCTATGTGTCTGCTTTAGTGAGTCTTTATTTGAGTCACCATGGAAAGGATAAGAGTCCTGAAGAAATTAAGAATCTCCTGATACGCTCTTCTGTGCCGGCGGCCGATCTCGCAGATAAAACGGTCTCTGGTGGTAGGGTAGACGCCTATCAATTTCTGAGCTTTTAATCGCTTTTTAGGGTAACCTTTACTTATGTCAATTAAGAGAGGCTTTTTTAAAGAAAGGGGGCAACTCCTTCTTATTTTAATTTTGGTTATTGCAACCTTTCTTCGTTTTTTCAAATTAGATTACCAATCTCTTTGGTATGAAGAGCTTGAAACTCTACGCTTTGTTTTAAGAGGAGAGTCTTTCTTTGAATTTCTTTCCCTCTATATTCAAAATCCAGACTTTCATCCACCCGCCATGCCCATTCTTTTGCGCTTTGTTTATGTTCTCTTTTCTGAAAGTGAGTGGGCCTTAAAATTTTTGCCGGCACTCTTTGGAGTCGCCAGCGTTTATTTAGTTTATCTTATTGGAGAAAGAGTCTTTAATAAGCATACTGGTCTCCTTGGTGCCCTTCTCATGGGGCTTTCAGGCTCTCAGGTTTATTATTCTCAAGAGGTGCGTTATACCCCTGTTCTTGTTTTTCTCACCTTGCTCTTTTATTTCTTGTGTCTACGTACAAGGGAAAAGAAAGATAGAAGGACGACCTTCGGCCTTATCGCCTGCGGGGTTCTTGCAAGCTATCTGCACTACTCAGGTTTCTTCTTTAGTCTCTTTGTCCTAGGCGTTTTTTCTGTCCTTGATCATAAGGATAAAGAACTTACCAAGCTCTTCGCCCTAAGTGGCGTTGCCATTGTTATTCTCTTTGGGCCATGGATACCGACTCTTCTTGAACAGGCCGGTCAGTGGAGCATTTACAGAAGTTATAATCAGCACCCCAACCTTTTCATTTACTTTCTTAAAATGCTTGAATTTAGTTTTCTCTATCAAATGTATTGCCACAAATGGTTGCGCCCACGGGCCTGGCCATTTTTTGGATCGGCATTGTCGTCATCATTATAGCTCTCTTTGCACTCAAGACTTCTAAGGAAAGTGGTAAGGAAAAGGAACTTAACCCCAAACTTATCAAAGGACTTATTCCCCTTGCTTGCGTCATTGTCCTTCCCATTCTTATTTACTTTTTAAAGGATGTTACCAGCGAAAAGAAGGCCTTCTACGAAAAGGCTTTGATTTTTACCGTTCCCTTTTTCTACCTCACACTTTCTGCCATTCTTATGGAGGTCATTGAAGATGGTAAAATGCGCATACTTATTTTCCTCTATTGTGCAGCCCTTTTTATTTTTCAGCCCTTCATCAATCAAAGTTTCTATACCAGTATTTATAAAACAGAATTTCGTAGCATCTTTGAGAAGATTAAAAAGGGTGATCAGGGCAAGGATATCGTTTTCGCTTGTGGCAATCCTGGCTGGTATCGTTTCTACACTAAGAAGTACGACCTTGATGATCGCTATGTAAAGAGGAGCACGGGAGCGACCTCTCTTGAAGAAGTGATGAAGGGCAAGGTGTTACCTAGTGATCCCTTTTGGATTGTATGGGGTTCTTGTAATCCCAAAGAGGCCGTCTTGGCCTATATCGGCCAGCTTAAAGTACTTGAATCCACAAAGAACTCAACTCAGGCCTTCGGCCTTCTCGTTCAAAGACAACCATAGAGGCATGATTTATAAATTACTGTTTTTATGAGCTTGATTTGCATTTTAGATTAAGTTTGACTAATCAAACACTTTTGGGCACATTGAGTCATCATGACCATATCTTTAGAAAATTTCATTCAAGAATTGGGACAAATTCCCGCTTTGGTGTTGAGCCCTGGTCAGCGTCTCTATTGGCCATTCCTCTTAAGCTCCATGGCGGTGATCTTGGTGTGGTCAAAGTTTAAAGGGCATGACTTATGGAGTGACTTGAGGTCAAAAAGTTCTCTCTTAGATTTAAAGCTTTTGCTTCTTAACTCTCTTTTAAAGGTTTTTATTTTTCCCATCTTTCTTGTGAGTAGCTTTCAGATGTCTGTCGCCTTACTTAAAGTATGGCGAACCTTCTATCCTTCTTTTACGGGCCTGGATTTTACAGCAACTCAAGCGGCGCCTTTGGCGACGCTCATTGCTTTTGTGATTAATGACTTCTTTCGTTTCATGCACCACTACCTCATGCATAAGACACCCTTTTTGAAAGTTCTTCATCGCACTCATCATTCGGCGTTGGTGCTGACCCCTTTGACACTCTATCGCAGTCATCCTCTTGAAGCCTTTATTGCTAGTTTTCGCAATATTGCTTCAGTGGGGTTGACCCTTTCTCTTTATTCCTTTCTCTATCAAAAGCCGATCATGGCCTGGGATATTTTAGGGGTGAATCTCTTTGGTTTTCTCTTTAATGCCA
>JAUIBX010000279.1 GCA_030427595.1 Bacteriovoracia bacterium
AAAATTAGTCGCAGTGAATACCTAGAAATTTTTGAAGACGTCCAAGAAGTTGAAGAGAAGTGGCAAGATGATCAGCTTCAAAAGCTACCAGGAGCTCATATCCTCATCTCTTCGAGTGGCATGATGACTGGAGGCAAGGTCTTAGGACACTTCGCTCGCCTTGCCTTTGATAGCGATAACACCATCTTTCTTCCGGGCTTTCTCAGCCCTGGCACCCTAGGAGCACGTTTAGTTAGTGGTGAAAAGAAGTTTAACCTCACTCTCCAAGACAGTGATAAAACAGAAGAGCTTGAAGTCACTTGTGCCATTGAACAAAGCCGAGAGCTCAGTGCCCATGCTGATCGCACCCAAATTCTCTCATGGCTTGAAGGTGCCGTAAGAGATAAAGAAGAGAGTGAAGTCTATCTTATTCATGGGGAAAATTTAGAAAAAGAAAAGTTAAAGGACTTCCTCACGGAAAAGGGTTTTAAGAAGGTCTTTATTCAGGAATATAAAAAGGAAGGGGCCCTTTAGGACCCCTGTCATTCTTAAAAATTACAGAATATTTAAGCTATTCTTTAAGAAGCTAATCTTGGGAGGTAACCTTCTTTTTGGCCGCCTCAATCATGGCCTCCCTTTGAGCAGGATCGGCCCATCTCTTTTGAGCTTCAGGGGAAAGTTTGTGAATGGGATCAAAGTAGGTAAAGACCGCGCCTGGTTTTACATAGGGGGCCTTCCATACTGAAATACCATTTTCTTCATCGTAATATTCATAAGAGGCCACATGGCGCTTACCACCTCCATCAGGAAGGTCACAAACAAATGTTGGTGTGTTGAAGCCAGCTGTTGTTCCTCTCACGGCCTTTTCAAGCTCAATCCCCTCTCTAAGGGTTGTGCGAAAATGCTCACATCCAGGCACCATATCGTGCATATAAACGTAGTAGGGCTGAATATTGAGAAAGCCAAGCTGTCGCGTAAGCTTCACCATGGTATCGACACTATTGTTGACCCCATCTTGAAGAACCGCTTGGTTTCTCACGATAATACCGCGACTAAAGAGTCTCTCCATCGCCAACTGAGACCATTTCGTGATCTCTCTTGGTGAACTAAAATGAGTGTGAACCACAACTTGCTTACCGTAACTTCTACCAAACTCATGTACGTCTGTTAGGGCCTGTAGCCAAGCTTCGTCACTAATAACCTTTTGAGGGAAAATCGCTATCCCTTTAGTGGCATAACGAATTCTTCTAATATGAGGAATTTTAAGAAGGTTTTCACCAATATACTTAAGCTGCTTTGGAGTGAGCATGTAGCTATCCCCACCGGATATCACCACATCTTCTACCAGTGGGTTTCTCAAAAGGTATTCAAAAACATCATCCCACTTCTTCTGATTGGCCCCATAAGTTTCTTTTTCAACTGACTCCGTTGAGCCACCAATGATACGGCTTCTGGTACAGTAACTACAGTAGACTGGGCAAATGGTGGTGGGAAGAAAGAGGACTTTATCTGGGTAACGATGAGTCAGCATAGGAACAGGAGAGTCCGTGTCTTCCCCTAAGCTGTCTTCTTTGTAAAAAGGATGATCAGGAAGAAATTGTGAGCCCAATGGTAAGAATTGTTTTCTTAAGGGATCATCCCAAGGGTTCTTCCAGTCGATAAGGGCAAATATATAGGGAGTAATCCTAATATTCATAGGAGTGCGTCTCTGACCTGCTTCGAGGTCACTCATGAGTTCTGGTGTACACAGAGGTCCTAGGACTTTTTGAACCTGTTCAATTTTTCTAATAGAGTTTTTTTGCTGCCATAGATGATCACCAAATTCTTTACGGGTGACATTGGACCAGGCTGGAATTTTCTTCCAAAACTCATCATCGCGAAAGTTTCGGTGTTGAAGTTCTGGGATTTTTTTTAGTTCTTCATTTTTAGTATTTTCTTGGTCAAGATTTAGAGCTTCACTCATAGCAGAATCCTTATTTTGGCGTGTCCCTAGACACCATTATTATACACTTTTTAAAGGGCCTCCCTTAAAAGGAGGACACCTTTTTCCATATCTAACCATCTGAAATTAGGTTAGATTTTCTGAATAACTGGGGAAAGTGCAGGCAAAGATTCGCTAGAAGTTGCTTGATGGAGAAGCCCCATCATGATTCCCAAAAGAGAGTCAATAAAGAGGGCCAATATGAGAATCCATAAGAGGACATGGATTTTATGTTGAAGAGGCATATTCCAGAAACGGTGGTGCATATCCACGAGGTTTTGCTTAAGGCTCTTACCTGATTGCCACTTAAAAACCTCGATAAAGGGCACTCTGAAGTCCATCAGCACTTCGGCAGGACAACGAACACAACTTACCCTAAGGGTTTTTCCAGGGCGGATAGGAACGCGCAGTCTCTGACCACACTGAGGACAATTGAATGTCTTTCTCGTCAGCTTAAACCACAGAGGCTTAAAGGACTTTTCCACCATTTCCATGGCGTGAATATAACACAGGAAATCAAGAATTTAAGACGATATGCGTTAGCAAAGGCTATTTCACGAACTTTTAAGAAATTCTTGGGGAGCGATACCCAAGTCGCTTTGAAGAAGGCGTTCTTCTTTAAAAGACAGGACTTCGTAGGCCCTAAGTACGTCTTCGTATTTGCGAGGGTTATCGTAACAGCTAATCAATTGTCCCACTAGGTTCTCACGCTCCAATGCCATAAGGGCCACCTTCTTTTGAGTGCGCTCATGATTAAAGTCGGCTGCCAACATTACGACATTAGTAAAGTCTGAGACATACTTCGCCAACTTATGATCATTAAGGTCATAAGCAAGTTCGCCAATATCATGAAAGGCCTGGGCCAGAGTTTTAAAATATTCCTGATAGTCTTGGGCCAAAAAACCACTTTGAGAGAAACGTACTTCAAACTTTTTATTCTCGGCTTTTATCATAAGAAAAGATTTTCTTAAGTGATCATGGAAGAACTTCATCTCAACAATGGAACATTTAGGCTTCATAAACTTCCCTTTGAACTCAAAATGGTTTTTTAAAGGCTTTAGACTCTACAAGAATAATCGGTGTGGCCTTCAAAGAAATTAAGTAAAGATTATTTAAGAATTCTTTGCTCTTTTTTGAAGTTAAGGCAAGTTCTGTGTGAATTCAGCGCTTTAATCCACGAGGAACTATTAAGCGATCAAAACCCTCAAAGAGAATATGAAGGATGCTCGCCAACAACGCCGCAGGTATAGCTCCCGTTAGGATCACTTTATTATTATTAAGGGAAAGGCCCGTCACAATGAGAGAGCCAAGACCACCAGCTCCAATAAAGGCCGCCAAGGTTGCCGTTCCGACATTGATAATGGCACTCGTCTTTATACCCGCCATGATATTGATACTCGCTAGCGGCAATTGCACCTTAAAAAGCTTTTCCCTTGTGGTTAAACCCATGAGATCCGCCGCCTCTGTCAGAGAGGGGTTGATCTGACTAATACCCGTGTAAGTATTTCTCACAATGGGGAGAAGGCCATAGAGGAAGAGGGCCATATAGGCCGGCAACTCTCCAATACCAAAGAAAGGAATGAGAAAACACAGAAGCGCCAAGGAAGGAATCGTTTGTAATAGACCAGAGCCCACGAGAGATATCTGGGCCAAGAGCTTTGAGCGCGTGGCCAACACTCCCAAGGGAAGACCTAAGAGGATCGATAAGAAAAGGGCCACAAATACGAGGCGTAAGTGTTCTCCCGTAAGCCTGATAATTTTCTTTAGAGGAATCCCCTGAGGTTT
>JAUIBX010000280.1 GCA_030427595.1 Bacteriovoracia bacterium
GCTCACCTCTACACCTCTTATTTATGTGGCCGAGGTGATTTTGTTGGGCATCTTTTTGACACACATCGGATTAGCGATTCGTCTAACCATTGAAAATAAAATGGCACGTCCGGTGAGTTATTATATGAAGCAACCAACAGGTAGAGGATCGACCTTCGCTTCCTCAACTATGCCTGTAACAGGCATCGCTATTGGAGTGTTTGTAGTTCTTCACATCATTCATTTCAAATTCGGTGCTTATTATGAAGCAACTGTCGATGGTGTGGTTATGCGAGACCTCTACCGCTTAGTTGTCGAAGAATTTCAAAATAAGGCTTTTGCCTTTGGTTATATTGTGGCCATGGCCTTTATTGGTGTTCATGTGAGCCACGGTTTTTGGAGTGCCTTTCAATCTATTGGGTTTAACCACCCCAAATACAACACCCTCGTGAGAGGACTCTCCACACTTTATGCGATCGCTGTCTTTGGTGGTTTTTCAGCGCTTCCCATTTACTGTTTTTTACAAGGAGTTAAGTAATGACTAAGAAACTCGATGGTAAAGTCCCAGAGGGAAAAGTCACAGAGAAGTGGGATAACCACCGCTTCAAAATGAAGTTGGTTAACCCTTCTAACAAAAGAAAGTTCAAAGTAATTGTTGTAGGAACAGGTCTTGCTGGTGCATCTGCTAGTGCGACTCTTGCTGAATTAGGTTACAACGTCGAAGCCTTCTGTATCCAAGATTCTGCACGAAGAGCCCACTCTATTGCGGCTCAAGGTGGTATCAACGCGGCCAAGAACTACCCTAATGATGGTGACTCCGTTTGGCGTCTCTTTTACGACACAGTCAAAGGCGGCGACTACCGTGCCCGTGAGGCCAATGTTTATCGTCTGGCCCAAGTTTCAAACAATATTATCGACCAGTGTGCAGCTCAAGGTGTTCCCTTTGCACGTGAATATGGTGGCACCCTTTCAAATAGATCATTCGGAGGGGCTCAAGTTTCAAGAACTTTCTATGCGAGAGGGCAGACGGGTCAGCAACTTCTCCTAGGTGCCTATTCATCACTTATGAAAGAAGTGAATAAAGGCAAGGTCAAGGTTCACACTCGTCGTGAAATGGTCGACCTCGTTGTTGTTGAAGGTCGTACCCGCGGTATTATCACTCGTAATATTGTTACTGGTGAATTTGAGAAGTGGGCAGCCGATGCTGTTCTTCTTTGTACTGGTGGTTATGGTAATGTTTACTTCCTTTCCACCAATGCTATGACCTCTAATGGCTCTGCAGCTTGGAAGGCCTACAAAAAAGGCGCCATGTTTGGTAACCCTTGCTTTACTCAGATTCACCCTACATGTATCCCTGTTCACGGAGACATGCAGTCAAAGCTCACGCTTATGTCTGAATCTCTTCGTAACGATGGTCGTGTATGGGTTCCTAAGAATAAAGGGGACAACCGTCCACCTAATGATATCCCTGAAGAGGATCGTGATTACTACCTCGAAAGAATTTATCCTTCTTTTGGTAACCTCGTGCCTCGTGACGTGGCCTCAAGAAGAGCAAAGGAATCCGTGGATTCTGGTCGCGGCGTAGGAAAAACTGGTGTAGCGGTTTACCTAGACTTTGCTGATGCCATCAAGCGCGATGGAGAACAAGCGATTCGTGAGCGCTACGGTAACCTCTTTGAAATGTACAACCGTATTACAGATGAAAACCCCTACCAAGTTCCTATGAGAATTTACCCGGCGGTTCACTACACAATGGGTGGTCTTTGGGTTGACTACAACCTTCAGACAACTGTTCCAGGAACCTTTGCCCTTGGTGAAGCCAACTTCTCGGATCACGGAGCCAACCGTCTAGGTGCCTCAGCACTAATGCAAGGCTTAGCAGACGGTTACTTTGTTATTCCTTACACTCTTGGTAACTACCTCGCCTCTGAAGGTCTCATGACTGACAAAGTCGGAGATGATCACCCAGAGTTTGATAAGTGTCTCAATGCAGCCAAGGATCACTTCAATAAACTTCTTAGCGTTGGTGGTAAGCGTTCTGTAGACACCTTTCACAAAGAGCTTGGAAAGATCATGTGGGAGCGTGTTGGCATGAGCCGAAACGAAGAGGGACTCAAGAAAGGTATCCAAGAGATACAAGACCTCAGAAAAGAGTTCTGGCAAGATGTCAAAGTAACAGGAACAGACGTTGGTCTCAATGTTGAGCTTGAAAAGGCCAACAGAGTAGCGGACTTCCTTGAGCTTGGTGAGCTGATGGCCCGTGATGCTCTTGAAAGAAAAGAGTCCTGTGGTGGTCACTTTAGAGAAGAGTCTCAAACAGCGGAAAACGAAGCCCTTCGTGATGACGAAAACTTCTCTCACGTTGCTGCTTGGGAATACACAGGTGACGACCAAACCCCAACAAGAAATATCGAAGAATTAGAATTTGTAGACGTACCTCTTACTCAGAGATCGTACAAATAGGAGGAATACCCATGAGCTCAGAAGAAAAGAAATTGACTCTGAACCTAAAAGTCTGGCGCCAAAAAGATGGCAAAGACAAAGGTCAAATGGTTGATTACAGCCTTGAAGGAGTTTCCACGGATTCCTCATTTCTTGAAATGATGGATCAACTCAATGAGAAACTTGTTTCAGAAGGACAGGAGCCCGTTGCCTTTGATCACGACTGTCGTGAAGGTATTTGTGGCATGTGTTCAATGATGATCAACGGCCAGGCCCATGGTCCAGAGAAAGAAACCACAACCTGCCAGCTTCACATGAGAAGCTTCAACGATGGTGACACCATTGTTATTGAACCTTGGCGTGCAAAGGCCTTTCCCGTGGTTAAAGACCTTATGGTCGATCGTTCTGCTTTTGATAAAATTATCGAGGCCGGCGGTTACATTAACGTTAATACGGGTAATGCTCCAGATGCCAACGAGATCCTTATCCCTAAGGAGTCTGCTGATCTCGCGATGGATGCTGCTGCTTGTATTGGTTGTGCTGCTTGTGTGGCCAGCTGTAAAAACGCTTCGGCGATGCTCTTTGTCTCAGCTAAAATTTCTCAACTTGCCCTTCTTCCTCAAGGAGAGCTTGAAGCCGATCAAAGGGCGCAAGCAATGGTTGAGAAAATGGATGAGCTTGGCTTTGGTAACTGTACCAATGAAGCCGAGTGCGAAGCTTCATGTCCAAAAGGTATTGAGATCACCAATATCGCCCGTATGAACCGCGAGTACTTTAAAGCGGCCTTGACCTCAAAGTCTTAGGTTTCCCTTTAATGCTGGTTTACTCACGGACCATCACGAGCTTCCTTTTAAAAGTCAAAAAAATGGCCCATCTCATTATGAATGATGAGATGGGCCTTGATGTCAGAAGAAGCCGCTTCCAGTGGCGTGGCTACCTCTACCCTCTTCACTTTGTCTGTTTTGAAGACCCCAAAAAACTTGGTTACTTCCAGGCCTCGAGCTATCAGTTAGGCCTTCACAAGAAGCTGATGTACCTGGCAAAGGATGAAGTTCTGGCCAATATTTTGCGCCATGAACTTGCCCACTTTTATACCTTCCTCCTTCATGGAGAGAGGTTTCACCAGTTGGCCGCCCACGGCGAAGAATTTCATAGAGTTTGTGAAAGTTTCAAATGGGGACCTGAAGTCAGTCGTGCCTATAGCGACCTAGAGCAGGACAACCTTGCCAGTGCTCCTGATCATGAGTTTGAGAAGGTAAAAGAAAAAATAAAAAAACTGTTGGCACTCTCTCAAAGTGAGAAT
>JAUIBX010000050.1 GCA_030427595.1 Bacteriovoracia bacterium
CAAGCTCTTGCGGGTTGGTTTCAGGAACCACCAAAACCCTAAACTTACCGTTCTTATTAACGGAGGGATCAACGCTATAAACCTCCCCTCCAAAAGTACCAACGGCAACAGCGGGCCAGCCACTAAATTGTACTGCTGGCCATCCTTCAAATTGCAGGCGCACATGGCGGCCAGGTTGAACGAGAGGAAGGTCATTACCATCGACGTAAATCTCTACGGCCGGTTGTAAATTTTCAGGCACAAAGACGGCCAGGGCATCACCTTCATTCACGAAGACGGAGCCACCACCATTGAGGATACTTAAAATGGTTCCATCTCTTTGGGCGGTCACAAGTTGGCGTTGCTGACGAGAAAACTTCACTTCGGCCTTGGCCAAAGAGGCGGCAGCAGAAGCTTCTTCAGATAGAAGTTTCTTATAGGTGATTTTCGCCTTTTCAAACTTCACGCGTGAACTAAGTCCTTGTTTGTAAAGTTCTTCCTGACGGCGATAATTCTTTTCTGCCGTCTCACTAGCAAGCTTGGAGACCTCATACTTTTGAAGGGCAGAATCTCTTTCAATCTTTAGGCGGTCGACAAAGTTGGGGTCGTTATCCACGATTTCAACTAAAGGGTCGCCTACCTTAACAGGCTGACCATCTTTAACAAACCATCTGTTGATCCTGCCGCCAACAGGAGCATTTACATACTGAACGCGATCATTGGGATCAATGGCCGTAACCTGACCAGAGCCGGTACTTGTTTGCTGCCAAGGGACGGTGACCAATAAGATGATCAGGACCACAAAGGAGATCCAAAAGACTTTTGCAATAGTCCTTTGCCAAGGAGTCAGCTCCAATTCAGGATGGCGGCTAAGAGGCGAATCAACATTAGAATTCTTTTTCAAACTCATATTCCCTCCCCTAAGCCTTTTCACTCTCAAACGAGACATATTCATCGAACTCAACAAGTTGTCTGCCCTTTGAATTGGTACAAACAATCACACCAACCCCTAGCTCTTTAAACTTCTTTAAAACTTTGGATTGCCATTGGGGTGGCATTTGCCAAAAGAGAGAGGCCATCACCACCCATTGAGGCTTTCTCAGCATTGCTCGACACACCTCAATCTTAATCATGTCAAACCAATCGACCTTATTAGATTTTGGCCACAAAAGAGTATTCACCCCGTCCTCACAAGAGGAGATGGTTTCATCAAGTTCAACCCATTCCATCACGTCATTCACTTCAGCCGGGTGAATATTATCAAGTCCAAAGGTGATATTTTCAGAAATAGTTCCCTCAAAGACGCCTGGCTTACTAATGACATAGATATTGTCACGAACAAAGCCGGGAGCTAGGGTTTTGATATCAAAATTCCCTAGCTTTATCTTGCCTTTAGTAGGTTCGATATCTTCGTGAATAAGTTGAAGAAAAATTCTCTGGGTGGAATCGTAATCAAAAGTTAAGAGCGTATTCTTCTTTTCTTGAAAACTATGATTGAAGTTATAACGGGTATTGTAACGTTGATAAGAAATATCATCCAAAGAAAGAGAAGGCCCATCCTCTGGATTAAAATCAAGGGTATCCTTATCATCTTCAAGCTCTAACGTTAGAAAGTCCGCAAGCTTATCTTGACCAGCATGAAGGTCATAAATGGACTCAAGATAACCACCTGCTTTGGCAAAGCCTGAAAGAATCACGGCGACAACAATTTCAGCGGCCACAAGCTGACCAAGAGTCAACTGGCCTTTCATCACCAAGAAGCCACCTAAACCAAGAATGAGCGCACTTAAAAGTGCATAGATCACTAGGAGGAAAATGATTTGGCGAAAGAGAAAGTGAAAGTGGGCCTGACGTTTTTCTAGATAAAAGTCGATGCCCTTTTGACTGCGTTTTCTTGCATGGTCTTTACAACTTTCTGACTTAAAGAATTTATTGAGATCGGCCACTTGCTCAAGCCATGCGGCCATTTTGTATTTCGCTTTAGATTCATAGATCGCCGTATCAAGGGCTTTTTGGCCATAGAGGATCCAAACTAAACTCAGAAGGATCACCAGCAAAATATCAAAGGCCAAAAAGTAGGGGTGATAAAAGGCCAATAGGAGCATGCCCACAAGGGTTTGTAGCACAAGGGAGATACCATCAACCAAGAGCTTCGCCATCTTCTTTTGAACCGTCACAATCTCAAAGTAGCGGTTCACAAGATCACCGCGGTACACTTCCCTAAGACTAGAGTCTTTAACATTGAGAAGTCTTTCAGATATTTTCCAAGCAAACCGCGCGTAGAAGTGACGCTGAAAGATTTCGATGGTGTAGTCTTGAAGACCACGCAAAACTCCTGAAAAAACAAGAAGGGCCAAAAGAAGAAGACTGACAACAACCAGCGGCTGCAATAGCATCGCAAAAGTTACGGTGTTAACAAGAACCTGAACAGAAATAGGAATGGCCAAGGAAAGAAGTGAGATGCCGCAGGCGTAGGTCACCGTGATGAAGTAAAAGTTTTTCTCAGGCTTTAGAATCAACCGCCATAGCTCAACACCAGTGGGTTTGCTTTGAGAATTCTTGGCCATAACACCTCTATCGTTCAGAAATACTGTCGTTCTTTCCAGAATATTTGTTGGCTTAGATATTATCTTAAGACCTAACTTGTGAATAGTACACCAAATGACTAAGAATTAGACATTAAATGACCTCATTTCTTGAGAGGTTATCCTTCACAAAAACTGAACCTTTTAAGGCAAAGGGAATGACTAAAACTGCCTTCCTAAAAGCACCTCAAAAGATGATGAGGAAATCTCAACAATTAAATACCAATGCCCACCCTAAGGGGCGCCCCCCAAGGCCTAAGGAGAGCACGCGTTGCCCACGAATGCCAACCTAAACCACTGAAAATTCATGAAAAATTAAGAAGTTCAGTCAAGACCGCTCATTTCACTCTGGTAAGGACTTAAAATATAAGGGAAGAGGATAAGTTTTTTTTAGAAAGTCCGATAAGTTACGTGCGCGAGGAACTGAATTTTTATGGATAGAAAACGCTCCTTTCATTCTCCCCTTTTGGTCATGCTCATCGCCATGTCTTTGGTGTTGTCGGCCTGTGTGGAAAACTCCGGTGGGGGAAAAGGCAGGCGTACATCCTCAACCCAAGGTGGCGAGACCACGGATACACCCACACCAGGTGACTCAAGTGGCGGCAACGGAGCTGGTCCTAGTGATGGTTCTGTTGGAACCATTGGAGATAATATTCTCGCTAATGGTCGCGCTGAACTTCGCCACATCATCGATCCCTTTACCGGGACCTACAAAACGAAAGTAACAATTCCTAAAAACTATAAGGGCCTGCTTTATATCTCAGGTCTCAATATCACCAGTCTCAATGACAAACTTATTTCTGTACGCTTTAAGTTTGGCCGTGAAAAAGAAGAAGTGATCATCCCTGCCACCATTGGCCGTGCTTCTGGCATCATTCCCCAGACAGACGTAGAAGTTCTTATCCTCGATATGGAAGACCAACCTTTTCAAGACCTGCGTCTGCTCTATGACTTCTTTGATTATAACGATTACGACACCAATGACGATGGCGTTGAGTTTGGTGCCGGTGATGATTTTTCAGCGCCTACAAACGATGTGCGCGACAGCGGTCTCTACTGTCGTGGACTTATGTTAGAAGATGACCCTACTTTTACAATTAGCACCACCAATGACAAGTGTGATGCCTCTGGTGAAACCTGCCTCTATGCTTACGCTAAAATCAAAGACTCAGGTCTCTACTATGATGACAATGGCAATCCTACGGCCATCAACCCTAGTGAGCCTCAAATTGATATCACTGGAGATGGCTATGCCACTCAGTCTCAAGCAGAGCTTCTTAAGAAGTGTCTCCCCGATCAGGCCATCAATGCGGCCATGAATGAAGTTCTTCAATCAATAAGCCCCGCTGTTAATTCTAGTTCATCCTATTCAACCACTTATAATTCTGCCAATGGTGGTTTTACCTATAAAGGTCCTTATCGCGCCCTCAATAGAGACTTTTGGGAGATTAGTGGCGACGCTGTCCTTAGCCCCGTTGCTTCGAGCTCTGCAAGTGGTACTGAACCAACAGGCATTTTTCAAGACACTGTTCCCGGGTATATTGCAGCCGCAGGCGAATCCAACCCCCTCGCTGTTGCCGGCCAAAAGTCATTTCTCTTTCCTCGCGCTGGAAAAATGGACCTTCAAGCTAATCTTGAGTATGTGGGCCTAAGTAGCCTCGCGGTTGGTATAGATGTTGAGAATTCTGTGCGCTCAGTTCGCTCCCTAGTATCTGCAGGCGAGTCTGACTATGTCGACGGTTGTAACCTAAGAGTCGCCAATTATGATGACTTTAGAAATGAGGGTATCTCAAGCTGTAACGTAACCGGAACTATTGAGCTAGTTTATAACGACCCAGATACTGGCGAGCTTGTTACTTTAACCACCTCACGTGAAATTAAATTACAACTTAGCCGTACTTCTCAAACAGACTTTGAAGGTAATGAAGTCAATTACAGTGCCCTCAAAAAATGTAGCAACTCCAACGCCTGTGGCGCCAACGAATGTTGCTTCAATGAAAGATGCTGGTCACGCTCCCTGGTTTCTCAGTGTATTGAAGATCAACCGGGAGAAGGAAACCTCGGTGTGGGTGAGGCCTGTGGCTCAGACTTTCAGTGCTCGTCTCTGTGTTGCTCAAGTGCTAGTGGTTCTTGTTCCGTTCACAATCCTGGTGAAGATCGCTTCTGCTCTAAGGCCCCCGGTCAAAAATGTGTCACCAAAGAGTTTTGCCGTAAGGAAAATGTCTATACCTGCTTTATTGTAAAAACGGGTGTGAACAACCAAGGTGATCCCACTTGTACCCGCCGCTGTTACAATGTTCCCACCTTTGGTGAGTGTAATGCTGACGGCACCTGTGCTCCTCCTAAAGAGCCGGATGTTCCTGACTTTGACCCCAACAATCCTGACTGTTCTCAGGCGATTGATCCCCCTACGAATTTGTAGAAGTAAACTAACGCTTCAAGTCTAAAAGAAGGCCACCTTATTCGTTATAATCCGACTATGAATTTTTCAGGGCTTCACCTCCATTTAATGGTGCTCTTCTTTGGCATTTTTTCACTTTCACTTCCTTTCGAAGTGGGTGCCCAGGAAAGCTCTAAAGAGTCCATCCCCCTCTTCTCTGGCCAAGACCGCGAGCTTTTAAACTACCTGAAATCTTCTCAATTTCTCATTGATAAGAGTACTGTTGATATAGTTAAAGGTTCCCGCCAACGAATGAAGGTGGCCCTTAAGGTCTACGCAGCGGCCGATCGAAAGCAGAGACAACAGTTTTTTAAGGGAGATATTTGGGAAAGAGAGGAGCAAAGGGAAAACTACTTTGCTCTTCAAAGACTCCTTCAAGAGGTCTCCCCCATTACTAAACCTAAGGAAAGAAAATGATTCCCAACCTACCCGAACTCAAAGATGCCGTCCTTGATCATATCGCCATAGCTGTGACATCTATTAGTGAGACCAAGAAAGTCTACGAAGACCTCGGCTTCACCTTTCTTCCTGAAACCGAAGTGGTCGCCTCTCAAGGAGTGACGACGGCCTTTGCCAAAGTTGATCATAATGCCAATATTGAACTTCTTGAACCCTACGGTGAAGACGGCCCTATCCACAAGTATTTAGAAAAGAGAGGTCCAGGTATTCACCACATTTGTTTTAAGGTAAAAGATGTAAACAAGACCTGTGCCGACCTAAAGGCCAAGGGCTATCGCCTTTTAAATGAAGAGCCAGTGGTAGGAGCTCACAACTGTCTGGTCAATTTTATTCATCCCAAAAGCACAGGTGGTGTGCTCATCGAAGTCTCACAACCCCAAGGAGATCATTAATGCAGATGCAATTTCCTCCCATGAGCCGGCTCAATAAAGGGATTGTCATCACCTTTGTGGCGATGTTTCTCCTCAACGCCATTTTGGCCAAAACAGGTTTTAACCTCAGTGCCCTCCTTGGCCTAAGTAGCGGCGCACTCATGCAAGGAAAGATCTGGACCCCTTTTACTTATGCACTCATTCCTGGCGGACTCTTAGAGTGTCTCTTTGATGCTCTGATATTTTGGTTTATTGGTTCTGAGCTTGAGAATATGTGGGGGCCTAGGCGCTACGCTTATTTCCTTATCACCACTGTTCTTGGTGCCGCTGTTATCTTCTCCCTTCTTGGCTTCATCTTCTTTTCTGGTAGTTCTCTCGCCTATTACCCTCTAACAGGACCTGCCGGCATGGCCTCCACCATGTGCGTGGCCTACGGGGTGCTCTTTCCAGAGCGCACCATGTACTTCTTCTTCTTTCCCCTGCAGGCGAAATGGTTTGTCATGATCTTGGTGGCGATGAATCTCTATCACGGCGTATTTACTCCGGGTGGTGTTTTCGCTTGGGCCCAACTTGGGGCCATGCTATCTGGCTTCTTATGGATGCTCTTTGTCAGCAACCCCCATTTAAAAAATACTCTTGCGGGTAAATTTTATGGACGAAACGGTGGCCAAGGCTTGGGTACAGGCGACCGTCCCCATGGCCGAAGTCGTATTAGAAAGAGTAAAAACAGTCACTTACATATTGTCGAAGACCCCCAAGATAGGAACGATGATGATGACGATGACACCCCACCCACCTACCATTAAAAGAGAGAGTGGCCCACTGGCGGTAGACATTCAGAGTCATAGGGTGTATTAATTTCCAAAACTTACGTTTAAAAAAGAGGTTTTCATGCGTCTAGCTCGTGCACTAGAAGATAAGAAATATGATGTTCGTCTCCGCGACAAAGCTGTTGCAGACAAGAAATTAGAGTCAAAAGATGTTGAAGAGTATCTCAAGAATCTTGATGACGACCAAACTCGCTACACCACAACTGGTGAAGTTGAAGAAAGAAGCAACTAAGAAAAAATTAAAATCATTCTTTAAAAGGCCCTCTCCCTGAGAGGGCTTTTTATTTTGTCTTTCTCTAGAAAGTTACCCCATGACCATAGAGGCTGTTGGCGAAAATTTTCATTCTACAAGTTTTGAAAAGGCCCGCACGAAAGCGTGGAGTCTATTAAAGGCGCTCGCTAAAACTGCTGAAGAAGGTATAAGCGAAGAGGACCTCAAATCCCTCACAGAATATAAGGCCAAAGCTCTTGGTCTAGAAAAGTGGTGGCATCCCATAAAAATTCGTTTTGGCGTCAATACCTCTAAGAGTTTTAGAGAGCCTTCTCGGCCTGATGTCACCCTCAAAAAAGAGGACCTCTTCTTCCTCGATTTAGGTCCAGTCTTTGACGCTCATGAAGCCGACGTTGGTCAAACATTTAAATTAAATGATGAAAATTTTAAAAACCCTGCCGAAGAAGTCTTTCATGAGTTAAAGGAACTATGGTTTCATCAGGGGCTAAGTGGTGAAGCTCTCTACCAAGAGGCCTGTAACAAGGCCAACGAGAGAGGCTTACTCTTTAACCTCAAAATGGCAGGTCATCGTCTGAGTGATTTTCCTCACGCCCTTCACCACAAAGGCAGCTTAAAGGATTTCGAAGCACATCCAGCTCCTCAAAGATGGATATTAGAAGTTCACCTCTTAGAAAAAGACCACAGCGGTGGCTACTTTTTTGAAGACATACTTTGACGATGCTCGCTTACCAATTGATAAACGAATTGAAAGATAACGGCCTCACATAGAATGTAGAGTCCCCCATCGAGAGGGGCAAGAAAGGGCGTGAGCCAGGACTTTACTGAGCCCATCACTAGCCATGAGATGCCCTCCGTCGCAAAGGGTAAGAGGCCTGTGAAGAGAATTAAAGCAATAGCAATCTTCCAGTGAGGCCGCACCAGTTCGGGACCGAGGGTAAAGGTCTTTCCCTGATAATCGGGGTAAATCACAGCAATGATGGGGTTAAAATAGAGGACCACCAGAGCATAGAAACCGGGTACCACCAAAAGAAAACTTCCTATTAAGAATGCTAAACCTAAGAAGAGCGACTGCAAGACAAAGCCTGGTAAGAGGAGAATGGCCTCACCAAAAATGGTCAAAGGTCTCACCTTCTCTTCCCTCTCTAAGAAAGAGAGGGTGTGGAAAAAGCAAACACTCAGATAGACCAAGATAAGCTGGTAGGTAATTTCAATCCAACGGCCGGCCTCAGGATCATAGAAGAATTCCTTTTGAATGAAGTAGCTCGCAAGGTCCATCCCCAAGAGAATAAGCCAGCAAAGAATAAAGAAAGGAAAGTGACCCTTCATAACAGATAAGGTGTCATTCAAACTTCTTTTAAAGGAATAAGGTGAATTCTCTTTCATCACTTAAAAGGCTTCGAATGTGCGTTTTTCCTTATTCTTCCTGACGTTAGGAAGCTCAAAAACTCTATTATGAAAGGAAATATAAACACCGGGCTTTAAAATCTTAGCGGCCAAAAGGGCTTCAGTCACATTTTGGTTGGCATCAGAATCTTCAAAACCCATGGGCTTCATGGCCCCGGTAAAAACGATGGGCACCTCAAGCTTAGGGCCAAACTTTTCAAAAATAAGCTTGGCCGTTTTGGCCATGGTGTCTGTGCCATGAAGAATAACAATGGGTTTCTTTTTTTCGAGGTGGCTTTCAAGAGTTTTTAAAATGAGGGTGCGGTCATAGTCCGTCATATGCAGACTATCCTTGGCCATCAGGGAGAAAACATTGATTTTGGTATAAGGCAGGCGCAAGCGGTGAAGGATTCGCTCCTTAATTTGACTCTCCCTATTGGCAAGGGAGCCATCAAACTCATCGTAACTCTTTTCTATAGTGCCGCCTGTAGTCATAACTAAAACTTCGGTGGCATTTACCAAATCAATCACGTAAACCTCTAACTAACTGATTTCTTATGAAATTAATCCTTAAATGACCCAATTTATTGCCCCAACTTATCAAGACCTAGGGTTGACGTCCATCAATTCAATCCCATCTTGTAAAACGTCTTAAGTATAACTTTCAATGAATGAGGCCTAGCGCCAACAAACATCAGGAGTTCAAAATATGTCAGAAAGAAAAGGTACCATCTCCGTTCAAACAGGTGACATCTTCCCTATTATCAAAAAGTGGCTCTACAGCGAGCACGATATCTTCTTGCGTGAGTTAGTAAGTAACTCCACTGATGCCATCACCAAGCGCGCCACCCTAGGCCGTACCGAGAATGTGGAAATTCCTACAGGCGACATCAAAGTCAAAGTCGACAAAGAGGCCGGCACAATTGTCATTAGTGACAATGGTGTGGGGATGACGGAAGAAGAAGTTGAAAAGTATATTGCCCAACTTGCTTTTTCAGGTGCTGAAGAATTCGTCAATAAAATGAAAGATGCCGGTGAAAAGGCCGATATCATTGGAAAGTTTGGTCTTGGTTTCTACTCGGCCTTCATGGTTGCCGACAAAGTAGAAGTTGAATCCCTCAGTTGGAAAGAAGGTTCAAAAGCGACCAAGTGGAGTTGTGAAGGTGACGTAGACTACACTTTTAGCGAATCGACAAAGTCTGAAGTTGGTACCGACATCACTCTTCATATCAATGAGGAGTCAAAAGAGTTCCTAGGTGTCTTTAAGGTTCTCGACATCCTAAGAAAGTACTGTGATTTCATGCCTTATCAAATTGAAGTCGTCGATTGTGAGATCAGAAAGAATGATAAGGGCGAAGAAGAAGGTCCTAAGTCTTACACTGTTAATGAAACAGAGCCTCTTTGGAGAAAGGACCCTAAAGAGTTAAAAGACCAAGACTATCTCGATTTCTACAAGAAGCTCTATCCTATGGATCAAGAGCCACTCTTTTGGCTTCACCTGAAAGTGGACCACCCCTTTACCCTAGAAGGTATCCTCTACTTTCCTAAAATTAATCCAAAGATGCCTTTTAATGAGAAGAATATTCGCCTCTACTCTAAGCAGGTTTTTGTCAGTGATAATGTAAAAAATATTATCCCTGAGTTTCTCTCTCTTCTAAAAGGAACCATTGACTCAACAGATATTCCTCTTAATGTCAGTCGCTCAAGTCTTCAAGGTGACCCCAATGTTAAGAAGATTTCTAACTATGTGGTCAAGAAAGTGGCCGAGGCCCTTAAGAAACTCTTTAATACCGATCGCGAAAAGTATGAAAAGATCTGGGCCGATACTGGACTCTTTGTTAAATACGGCTGTGTCAGTGACACAAAGTTTGATGAGCTTATGCGTGAGCGTATTATCTTTAAGAATACTGATGATAAATATGTGACTCTCCCTGAATACAAAGAAGGCCTGCCTGAATCTCTCAAAGAAAAAGTTGGCGACAAGGTCCTCTACTTTGAAAAAGATAAAGCCGACCATGCTGTGAAGAATCAGCTCAAAGAAGCTGGTCTCTTTGCTCTTGAAATGGATGAGTATATTGACCCTCACTTCATGCAGCACGCTGAAATGAAAGAAGTGGGCGAGCAAAAAATTCAATTTGCCTCTATCGACTCTGAAATTGCCAACCTTATCGAATCTGAGAACACCACTGATGAGGACATCAAGGTTCAAGACCTCTTTAAGAAAGTTCTTCTTGGAGACAAGAAGGAAGAGGATCCAGATGCCATTGGTGTTGAAATTCAAAAGCTCAAAGGGGCAACGACTCCTGCCTACTATAAAGTGGATGAGCAAATGAAACGTTTTCAAAAAATGGCCCAAAGTATGGGTCAAGGAGAAACCGCCTTTCCGGTAAAGAGAACTTTGGTCATCAACCCCAATAACCCTCTTATTCAAAATGCTCTTAAGTTGCACGAGAAGGGTGATCAAAATGAGCTAGTTGAAAGACTTGTTCACTATGTAGGAGATCTGGCCTCGATCTCTTCTGAGGGTCTTAAGAACGAAGATAAGGAAGTCTTTGTTGAAAGGTCTCAACAGCTCATTCAAGAGCTCACAAGCCAAGTTAACGCCTAATTTCTGGAGGGCCCCGCTTAGGCGGGGCTTTTTTTATGACAAAACTTATTCTGGCAAGTGCCTCTCCTTACAGAAAGTCTCTCCTTGAACGCCTAGGTCTTCCTTTTGAATGTGTCGCTTCTGAAGTCGATGAAGATCAGTACAAAAGTGAGATTAAAGATGCCGTCCAGCTAACAAAGACTCTGGCCAAGGCGAAGGCCCATAGTGTCTTAAGAAGTCACCCTGAAAGCTTTGTTATCGGCGGCGATCAGGTGTCTCTCTTCAATGAAGAAGTTCTTGGGAAACCCCATACTTTTGAGAAGGCATGTGATCAATTGCAAAAGCTTCAAGGTCATAATCATCAGTTGGTCACAGCGACTTGTTTACTTGGTTCTCAAGGTTTTGAGAAGACTTGGGTAGAAACCATTGAACTCACCATGCGTCCCCTCACCCATGATGAAATCAAGCGCTATGTGGAAAAAGACCAACCTTTAGATTGTGCTGGTTCTTATAAAATCGAAAAGCTGGGAATTTCTCTCTTTGAGAATATTAAAGGTTACGACCAGACAGCAATTGTTGGTATGCCTCTAATGAGTCTTGCGGCTCGCTTAAGAGAAGTAGGATTTCAGGTGCCCTAGTTCTCCCATCTTGAAGGACCCTAAGCTTTAGGATTTGAGCTGACCGCAGGCCGCTAATATTTGATCACCCTTTGTTTTTCTTATCATGGTGGGAATACCATACCCTTCTGTTATTTCCTTATACTGATCAAGAGCGGCATCACTAGGCCTTTCATAGGGGCTACCTGGAAAGGGATTAAAAGGAATGAGGTTGATAAGAGGACTCATCTCCTTAACGAGCTCGGCTGTTTGGTGAGCATAGTCTGGTTTATCGGTAAGCCCTTTAATAAGAAGAACCTCAAAAGTCACAAAGCGTTTCTTTTCAAGAGGGATCTCTTTGATAACTTTTAAAATCTCTCGCACTGGATAGGCCTGATTGAGAGGAATCAGTTCGGAGCGCACAGAATCTTCTGGACAGTGAAAGCTTAAAGCAAGATTAACGGCAAGGGGATCCACTAACCACTCTTTGAGTCCAGGTAGGTAGCCGGCCGTTGAAATGGTGATTTTCTCTCGCCCCATGCTTAGGCCATGCTGATCCAAAAAGATATGGCATGCCTTCTTCACGGCCTCAAAATTATGAAGGGGTTCTCCTTGGCCCATAAAAACAATATTGGAAATAAGAGCTTTATATTCGTGGTCACGTAGCCAATGCTTTATGGCCATTAGCTGACCGACAATTTCCTCACAATGAAGATGCCTCTTTAGACCTTGAGTTCCGGTGTAACAAAAGGAGCACTTCATGGCACAACCCACCTGAGAAGACAGGCACACAGTATACTTGCCCTGAAAGGGAATCAGTACACACTCAACTTCTTGGTGATCTTTAAAAGTCACTAGAAACTTTAGAGTCTGATTTCCTCTAAGAGTTCTTTCCCCTGGCCCAATGCCTCTGACAGTGGAAACTCGTGGTAATGTTGATTCAAAATTTTCCTTGAGGAAGTTCTGGGTATTTTGGGCCAGATTGGCAATGTCAAAAGTCGTCTGAAGTTTTTTATAAAAACAATTATAAAGAAGAGAAGCACCGCTTGTGTTTAGGCCGTGCTCCTTAAGTTCATTTTTTAAATCAGAATAGGTCAGACCAAAGAAGTTTCTCTTCACCAGCGCAGACTACATCCAATCATTGAAAGCTTCAATAATGGAGCGCACCTTTTCTAGATAGGTGTTCATGAAATTATTGAGCTGCGCCTCAATTTTGACCGCATCGTAATCTTCATTCTTTGAAAACATCAGCCCTTCAGCTATCTGCTGAGTGCTCATAGGGTGAATCTTTTCAAACTCACACTGACTGATGTCCTCTTGAGGCGATTCAAACCCATACTTTTGTGGATTTAAACACAACTCTACCAAGAAGTGAGAAAACTTCACCACGGCCTGGTCTTGATCCAATACTGAAGCGATGGCCGAAATGGTTGAGCCATCATTCTTATCGCCTACATTCTTTAAAAGAGTTTCAATTTGACCCGCACTCTGCGGGTGAACCTTAAAACTCTTAAGCTTTTCAGTTGTGTCCGCACTAAAAGACGGGCCACTCATAAGACAAAGAATGAAAACTAAAATGGCCTTTTTCATGGTCCAAACTCCTGTAGGGATCAACCCAAACTGTGATTCATGAGATTTAGGGGAAGTATGCCAAAAGAAGGCATTCTCTAGAGAATTTAGGTGGATCTTCTGTAAAACTTATCTGTTCAAAAGAGTGACAGCTTCCAAATTTCCTATAGTTAGCCTCTCTTAAATATAAGCCCTTCATCGTAAATATTACTTACCCTCTGGGGTGAAATGCCAAAGGCCAGTAGTGTGCCCCAAAAACACGAATCGAGGGAATACAACATGAAATTTTCAGGAAAAGAGGCTTCAAAGAGTCTTCTTGTAACAGCTCTACTAGCACTATCTCTAGCAGCACCAGCTCAAACAAATGACTGCTCTTTTATGGGTAGGGCGACAACTACCGACCAAAAGTCGATGGCCTACGATATTGCTTTTAAGTATCTGGGGCTTCAAGGTTCACAAGTTATTCGCATGCAAACCTCTGACTATGTCAGTTGGAAGTCTATGCAGGTCCAATGCCTCGCTAATATTATTCACTACGCTCGTGTCTCTGTAGAAAGTCGTGACGGACAAGGCAGACGCTGTTTAACAGAACTTGATCTTCACACTAAAGACTACTTTGTGGCTCAGTTAGAATACAACCGCGAGTACAAGGCCAGAAATGTCGAGACCACTTGCTTTAAAGAAGATGCTGAACAATCTCAACAACGCCTCCAATGTGACCAAATGCCAAAATGTCCTACAAAGCGTGATGGCCTCCAAGTTCGCGACCTCTACAATAATTGTGAATGTTCTTATGTTTTAGATTTAGTGGATTACGAAGAAGTCTCTGAAGATTATGAAGACTTCTATAACCCCAATAGGCCCTTCAAGAAGCCTGAAGGCCTTCAGAGTCCATTTAATTAATTTAAAAAGTTAAAGAGTGGCGCAATACCCGAGCGCGCCGCTCTGTCAAAACTAACAAAATCCTCATAAAGATTGACCTTGGCTTTCTTTCTTTTCCGTTTCAAGAGATGCTAACCTAGAGTTGTAGGGAAACATCCAAGGACGGATTATGAAGAACCTCGCTAAGCGTGCTGGTCTCTTGACCATAACATTATTTCTGTGTGCCTCTGCATGGGCAGATCTGGCACAGGTGCCATACTATGCGCAACATCTTCCTTCGATTCAGAAGGAGTCAGGTGAGGCCCTTAAGGATGCGCTCTATGGCTCTATCAAAGGCCAAACAATCCTCAGTTACAAACAGGCGAGACGCCACCTCTTCGGTGAAATCTACCTAGAAAAAGTAGGCAATAGCTATAAAGTAACGGATGTTTACTGTGAAGAAGACTTCACTAGCTCAGTAGGCGTTGGCCCAGGCAGAATCCCTAATCCCAATGAACTTAACTGTGAGCATTCATGGCCTCAGAGTCGCTTTAATGGCCGTCAAAGCCGCAGCGCTCAAAAGAGTGACCTCCACCACCTCTTTCCCACCAAATCAGTGGCCAATAGCACCAGAGGCAATATCCTCTTTGGTGAAGTTGATGGAGATGCCGTGAGAGATTGTGTCGCCAGTAAGAGAGGCGATGATATCTACGACAATCACGATGCCTTTGAACCACCTAAAGAACATAAAGGTAATGTCGCTCGCGCGCTCTTCTACTTCAGTGTGCGCTACAAAATTGCTATTCCTGATGAAGAAGAAGTCCACCTACGCCGATGGCACGAACTTGACCCCGTGGATAGCGATGAAAGATCTCGTCACGAAAAGATTTACAAAATCCAAGGAAACCGTAATCCTTTTATAGATGACCCAGATCTCGCAGATCGCATCACGAACTTTTAAAATAACTTAGAAAAAGAGGATTCCCCTATTGTCTAGCGCTAACGAACGGCTCAATCTGCGCTTATTCACTCTCGCCTTTACTATCATCATAGGTGTTAACCTCTACGTCTTTAAAGGGATGTTCCACTCACTCGCCTTTGCTTCTATTATGGCGGGAACTTTCTATCCCCTTTATAACCGTATCAAAAATCGCTTTAAATTAGGTCCCGAAACGGCCTCGGCCGTGGCCACCACGATTATCGTTATCTTAATTGTCATTCCCGTTATTTTTATTATTCTTCAGGTCTCAAAAGAAACCGTCTCTCTCTATGCCAATGTAAGAGATGGGCTCTCCATGGCCCAAGTAAGAAACTTTCTCTTTGGCGATGGTCCCATCGCCCAGGCCGTTTTGGCCATTAGTGATGTCACAGGTTTTGAAGTTAACCTCAATGAACTCTACGGTGCCATTCTCTCAAAAGCACAGAGCTATTCCGGAAAAGTCTTTGGTACTGTGAACAATTGGGTTTCTGACACCATAAGCTTCCTCTTTAACTTTCTCATCATGATTTTGGCCGTCTTCACTCTCTTTCTCGAGGGGGATAAACTTAAGGCCTTCTTCTTTAAGTTAAGTCCATTACCTGATGAGCAAGAACAGATCATTTTAGAAAAGTTCGCTCAAATGAATTACGTCACCCTCATCTGTAATGGACTTGGTGGCATTATCCAGGGCCTATTAGCTGGACTTGGGCTGTGGCTTGCGGGCTTTGAATCCATCTTTCTGTGGTCTACCGTTATGGTGATTTTGGCCTTTATTCCGCTGTTGGGTATATCCATTGTGACTATTCCGGCAACCATCTACCTCTTTGCCACAGGAAACCACACCATTGCGACCCTTTTCTTTCTCTACACCTCGGCCATTGCCCTCTTTGTAGAAAATTGGTTTAAGCCTAAGTTTATGGGTAAGAGAATTAAAGTTAACTCCCTGTTATTACTCTTTTATATCATTGCAGGCATGGGGACATTTGGCATGGCCGGCATCTTCTATGGCCCCCTTATTTGCATCATCTTCCTCACGATGGTCGATATCTTTCAAGAGTACTACCTCCCTAAATTCAGTTAATTTTTCAAGGTACGTGGTACTTTTACAGAAAACGCGTCATATTGGGATGATGAAAACTAAATTTGCCGTCGCCAAGAAAAACCCCCTTATTCCTACCCTCTATGTGGGTAACCTCAGCTATCAGCTGACAGAAGAAGGGCTCTCTAAATTCCTCAGCCGCTACGGTAAACTCACTTACATGTATCTCGTAAGAGATAAGAAAACCAAAAAGAGCAAAGGTATTGCCTTTGCTCAATTCAATAAGAAAGAAGAATTCTATAACGCCCTTAGGGCCCTTGAAGGCAAGCCCTTCATGGGTCGCACACTCAAGGCTTCTCAGGCGATTGAAAATGAAACGATGCCGATGACTATTAAAGAAAATACTGAGGCCATCCAAGAAACGTTGAAAAAGCCTATTAAAAAGAAAAGACCAAAGGGTCTCGATCTTCTCAAGGAAGTTACTCAAAAATCCTAGTTTTAACTAGCATGGGCGACTTTAAGCCATGTCTCTTTAGGTTGAATTTTTAAAACTTCACTACCGGCCTGTTGCGCTTCCTTATTATCAAGAAAGTTTTGATAATCTTGCTCATTCTTCCATTGAGCATAATTGACGATCTTTTTCTTATCTAGGGACACATGAAGGTTGGCCGAAATAAAACCTGGTTGCTTCTTAACGATCTCATTGAGAAAGCTCTTAATATGAGCAATATGCTCATCACACTTTTCAGGTTCGACATCAAATTCAATAAGAACTGTTAGGATATTGCGGTACTGATCGATGATCGCCATCTTCTCTCCCAAATAATACTTCACTAGGATTTCTCTTACCCACCCTATCGGCTGCTTCCCTCTTTCAGACACTTGGCCTACTTTAGAGACTCTCATGGCGGCAAGTTTTGCCTCTTCCTCCAAACTCCCTTTGCAATGGGCGACTTCGTGCCCCTACACACCGACGAGTCATGCATACCCTCATATTTTTGGCTTAGGACAAGCAAAGGATTGTGTAATGACTCATTACCTGCGTCTTCTATTATCTTTTTTTATCACCCTCACTCCCTTCGTGGAAACTGTTGCCTGTGTGGGTGGAAAGGGCTTCTTCCCCAAAAATAATTGGCGTATTCCTATCGAGCAAAAATCACGCTCTGGAATTAATGAACAGCAATTCAATCAAATCATCGATAAAATCGCCGGCATCTATCGACCTATCTTTCAAAGTAAGGGCGCCCAACTCGTTGTTCAGCGTTTGTGGAGTGATGGAACCGTTAATGCCTTTGCCACCAGACAAGGCAACAACTGGATTGTGCAGATGTACGGTGGACTTGCCCGCCATGGTGAAATCACACCGGATGGTTTCGCTCTCGTTCTCTGTCATGAAATCGGTCATCACTTAGGAGGAGTTCCTCGTTATGCAGGCGCTAATGGTTGGGCCTCAAATGAAGGTCAAAGCGATTACTTCGCGGCCACGAAATGCCTAAGACGAGCTTGGCAGGCCGATCAAAATGAAGACATCATTTCAAAAATGGGAATCCCTAGTGAGTTAAGAAATAAGTGTGAAGCTGAGTGGGGCAATGCTAATGATCAGGCGATCTGCATGAGGATTGGTATGGCAGGTCTTTCAACCACGCGCATGTTTGCGGTTCTTTCTGCTGGTCGTATGCCGGCCTTTAATTCACCTGACCCTACCCAGGTCAACACAACTTTAGATAGTCACCCTCCCTATCAGTGCCGCCTTGATACTTACTTTCATGGAGGACTCTGTACGGTGGATTACAATGAAGAGATTGGTCAAAATAACCCTAATATTGGAACTTGTAATAGACCAAATGGAGAAGAGACCGGATCGCGCCGACTTTGCTGGTATAAGCCTAGTGGCGATAACACCAACCCCAATCCACCGAATCCTCCAACTCCTCCGACGGATGGTATTTCGCCAACTCCAACAGTGAATGGTCAGACCTCGTTTGTAAGCTCAAACCCCAATCAGCTGATCCCCATCGCGATCAACCTCTCCCAAGTTTCGGTAGCTGTCGCCGTTGTCCTTGAGGCCTCAAAACCCAACACGAGTTTTTCAAATCCCAATGGAACAACTGCTGACCCCGTGAACTCTCTTGGCCATGTCATCATCAGAGGAACTCAAGGTACCTATTACTTAAGTCCGGCCAATCAATTGCCTGGTTGGGGATCTTATCAATTAAGGGTCCTGGCCTTAGATGCAAACGGCAGAGTTCTTAGTCGCTTCTCTAATCCTTTTACGCTGGTCTTACAGCGCTAAAAGAGAAGTCCTAGAGCGAGAGCAAAGTGATTGAAGCTCTCGCTGCGATTGCGGTTGGTGATATCAAAGTCACCCATGGCACTATTGAAAGTGATGAGGAGATTACCGGCCTTCCATTGAGCACCAAAACTTTGGCCAAAGGTATCAATCTCATGAACAATAGTATCCCTCACCCCCTCTTTAAACTTAAGGTTATAACGGCCACTATCTCGGAATACACCACCAAAGAGCAAGAGATTGGCCATTAAGCGATAGCCAATGATGGCCTCATAAGATGTATGGCCAGATTCGATAACAAGATTTCTTTGAATAGGAGGGCTACTAAAAGACTCTCCCCCACCGATCTCTTCAGCAGCAACATAAAGAGAATAACCAAGGCGTAGCGCCAAAGAGAAATTTCCTGCTCCAGCAGAACTGGTGGGAGCACCAAAGAGCTGCCACTTCACGGCCGTCTCAAAAGCTTGGGATGGACCAATATTAAGTTCAATATCAAAGCTGTCACTTAAACCAAAAGAGGGTCTAAAGAATGTTGTGATGCTCTTATCTATTTGAGGTTCGCTCGAGACAGCATCGTCTCTTAAATCAGGACTTGGTTGCAGGCGAACCATTTGGCCTGCGCCCGTTTGCACTTTAGTCAGACCAATCCCATTGGTCTCAGGCGTTGAAAAGCGAGCAAAGGAATACTTTTGAACAGCACCACAACTCGTCAATATAAAGAGCGCTCCTCCTAAGAGGCATGCCCAACATCCTTTCATGCCCCATAGTTTAACATGACAAAAGAAAAAGGGTCCCCGACGGGACCCCATTTTCCTGCGACGATCTTTTGAGGAGAGAAATCGTCAATTTTTTCTTTATCTTCCTTGATCCTTATCCCTTCATCCTTGATGGGCTTAAATTAATCAAAGTCTTTTAAATGTTTAAAGAGTTTTGCCCGAGCTGGCGCTTCTTGTTGTCACCACTATTGTCGGTGAAGTGAAGGGCCACAACCTTGTCCGACTTGGTATTAAGTCCAAGACCATGAGTGTGGCTACGTTTTTGATAAGGGAT
>JAUIBX010000281.1 GCA_030427595.1 Bacteriovoracia bacterium
GACCCTTAAATACGCTCGTCTTATTGCTAAGGTTGGAGTGGAAGAGGCCGCAGCTGGGGACCCTGTCTTTAAGCCTGGGATCAATATTTACAAAGGTGGCCTTGTTTATGAGCAAGTTGCTAAAGACCTCGACCTGCCCTACACACCTTTAAACATTTAATTTCAATAACTTAAGTCATTAAACTTAAAGCCTAGCGGCCCTCAACGAAGCACCCGCTTTTTTTGAGGGCCGTAATGTTTATAACCCACCTTGTCATAAGTCCGTTTTAGAGGGATAACTGCGCGAAACCTTTAAGTAAACCCAGTTCACCGAGAGAGGGACTATGAAATCACTCATTCTAAGCACACTTTTAGCGCTATATGCTATTCCAGCAGTTAACGCAGGTATGGATCTCTTTAAGAAAGAAATCTCCATTTATGAATACTATTCACAATTTGGTCTTCACCATCACGACATGATGAGTGGTGGTCTCACCGGTGGCAATGCCGATTCACCTATTAGAAAAGATTTAAGAACTTATCACAAAGAACTTCTCCACAGAGGTAAGAAGGAAATCGTCATCACGATCGATGATGGTCCTACCCCTGGGGTAACGGATAAAATCCTAGATGTTTTAAAAGAACATCAAATCCAAGCGACCTTCTTTGTCTTGGCCCACAAACTTGATCTCAATGGCAATGTTGGCCGCAGAACTGTTTTAAAGAATCGCGAGATTTTAGAAAGAATGGTTAAAGAGGGTCATATTGTGGCCAACCACTCTATGGAACACAAAAATATTGGCGAAATTGGCTTTTGGGGCCGTAAGAAGAAAATCAAAAGGGCCATCATTGATGCCCACAAAATCATTGAACCTTACATGGTCAACTCTCCTAAGTGGTACTTCCGTGCTCCCTACGGTTCATGGCAAGAAAAGGCCGCTGAAATCGTCAATAAAACCGACTACGCAAGTAACTACTACGGCCCCCTTCTATGGGATATTGGTGGTGGCTTTCAGGTCACTGAATCTGGTCAAGTTAAAGAAGCTGCTGACTGGGGCTGTTGGTCTAAGGGCTGGTCTGTAGATAAGTGCCTCTCTGGCTACATTTATGAGACCGACAAAAAAGAAGGTGGAATTGTTCTCTTTCACGATCTTCGCTCTCAGTCTGTTGAGCTTATTGAGCGCTACATCGTGAACTTTAAAAACAAGGGCTACAAGTTTGTCTCCCTTGATGACGTCAATATCGACTAATCTTAGTCGACAAAAAACCTTTCTAAAAGAATCAACAATTCTTTTCTTTCACCCCTGCCCTCGGCAGGGGTTTTATATTATGATGGAAGAGTAGTTCTACTTAAGGTTTTTACATGACTGGCAACAAAACCATTGATAGCGCCCTTATAGGTCTTTTCACCCTCGCCACTCTTGGGGCACTGGGAGTCTTTATCTACACAGAGATGGTCTATGTAAAACCCAAAACATCTGATCAAGTTGAGCTAAACAATCTTAAAAAAGACACTAAAAAGGCCGTCGCCCCAGAGGTCTATAAGCTTGATAAGTTGATTATCAATCTCAACAACCAAGGCTCACGCCTACGCTTCCTTGATTTTGAAGTCCATTTGGTTCCTTTTCAATCGGAGTCCAACGAGATCTTTGAAAATCAAAAACCTTATATCAAGGATGCCATCATCGATATCGCCAGTAATATGGCCCCTGATGAACTCAATACTGTTGCAGGAAAAGTCTTATTAGAGGAGCGTATTCGTCGTCGTCTCAATGACTTTTTTGGCAAGAGCCTAATTAAAGAAATCTTCTTTTCACGTTTTGTCGTTCAATAATTTTTAGAGGTAACCATGAGTAAGTTAAGGGCGAAACATATCCTAGTCGAACATAAATTTGAAGCTGATGATCTGGTCAGAAAATTGGATGAGGGTGTCCCCTTTGAAAAACTCGCCCAAGACTTTTCCCAATGTCCTTCAGGTAAAGATGGTGGAGATCTGGGAGAATTCTCAAAAGGTATGATGGTCAAGCCCTTTGAAGAAGCTGTTCTTAAGCTCAAAGAAGGCGAAACGTCAGCTCCCGTGAAAACCCAATTTGGCTATCACCTAATCCTCAGATACTAAATACTTAAGCTTTTGTCGTTAAAGAGCGTAGTCCATCAGGAGTTCGCGGTATTTGGCGATGGTCTCTTGATAAGTAAAGAGCGCCTCGATTTGTCTCAGGCGCGCATCGAAGGTATTTTGTTCCCTTAAGTTCACAACAAAGAAGTCACTAGCACCAGAGCGAAACTTTTGCTTTTCCCCGGCCTCAAGCTGGCGCCCAAGAGAAACTTCTTCGCGCGCATTTTTGATAATTTTAATGGAGGCATCAAGTTTGGCCCTGAGCTGATTCACTTTTACTTTGAGGTTATCTTCAAGCAAGCGCATTTCATGCTTAAGGATTCGCCTTTTTGCTTGATTAGCACGGGCCTCACCTTTAATAAGGTTATACTCCAAAGGAATTTCAATCCCTACCACAATCTTATGGTCCATTCCTTGGAGGGTTTTAGAGCCCACACCACGATCTTCTAAAACTTCATACTTAACTTTGACATCAGGAAGATAACGGCTATCAAAGAACTCTTGGCTTTGATTGGCCATTTCAATTTGAGTTCCAAGACTTCTCAAGCTAAAGCTGGCATTGATGAGATCCTTTATGCGTAGGTCCTTATTTCTTAAACTTGAAAGCTCCATATCTTCCAAGTTTGGAACCTGATCTAAAGTGGCCACAATGGGCATGCCTTTATTATCACGCCAGTAAAGTGACAGATATAAGGCGGCCATTTGAAAATCGGCCAAGGCTTTTTGAACCTTTGAGCGTCTCTTAACAATATACTGGCGATTTTCGACTGAATAGAGGGCCGCAAGATCACCTTTTTTAATTCTCTTTTCAAAGGCATCCTGACGGTTCACGGAAAGACTAAGAAGGTCCTCTGCAACTTTCAACATATGACCTGCGGCCACCCACGCCCAATAGGCGATACTCGCCTCCTTTTGCAGCTTCATAAAAGTTTCTTTATTCTTCCACTGGGACTCTTGTAACTTTAATTGGCTCAGACCTAGCTTAAGTCTCTTCTTATCGATGTTGAAGTTTCTAAGAAGGTTAAATGACAGGCCTGCTATGACTTCACCTTCATCAAGAGTAAGACGCTCCCCTTCATAGGCCGGAAAGTTTCCTTCAGAACGGCGCCAACCACCATAGACCTTGGCCCCTAGGAACTGAAGAGGCTTCACAACTTTTGCGCCGTAGTGCTTACCAGGGTAATAGCCCTCTCGCCTGTTGTAGTACTCTCCTTCAATGCTGGCATCGAAGTTACCACGGGCGGCCTTTACCTTCTCTTGGGAGCTGATGACTTTTTCAAGAGACATGAGAATTTTTGGGGCTTGAGTTCTTGTCTGTTTAAGCACTTCTTCTAGAGCTAGCTTACTTGCAATATTCGCGGAGGCACTCTTCTTCGTATCAGCACTGGCCTTCTCTGTTTCGGCCAATGAAGCAGATGCAGTCATGAGAATAAGTAAGGAAGTTAGGAGCTCTTTCATTAATCCTTTTTCTTCTTTTTCTTCTTACCCTTCTTAGGCGGATCGAGGGGATTATTATTTTCAGGTAAAGATGGCGGAAAGCCATTAAAGATTCGCCACAATTCATAACCTACTTTTACAGTATCGAGGAGAACCCACCCCACAACTCGTGTCCCCTGTCTTAAAT
>JAUIBX010000051.1 GCA_030427595.1 Bacteriovoracia bacterium
ACAACAGTGAGGGCCACCCCGCATATTTTCTTCCCAAAAGCCCTTTTTCTAAAGGGGGGCTTTTCGGAAAAAATATTGACCCTTATTTTTTATTTCTTTAACTGACACACTTTATTGAACTATACCTCCACTGGTGCTTTTTTACCTTTTGCATAGGCATCGGACAATTCTAATATTGCTGTTAAGTTTCCAGATTCAGCTAACTCAATAGTTTTTAGTAGTTCAGCATCAACTACAAATGGAGCTTTTTCAAAGTTCATCAATAACCCAACTTAAAATTTATCTTTCATTATATCAAAATTACTGAAAATGAGCAATCAAGAAAATAATATTCCTGATCCTCGAATCGAAGAGATATCAAAGGCTCCTGCTCGGAATAAAGAGCTGATAACATCGCAAAATCAGCGTCAATTAACACGAGGTGGTCGTATGAAGCCAAGATTTAATGAGCCATTTGCTGTTGAAGGAAAAAGACAGCCTGAACTGGATAGAGCGTTATTAGAAAAAAATACGAATAAAGGCTTGGATGAAGCTCAGTCAAAAGCTAATCAGCCTCAAAAGAAGCCAACATCTGCTAAGTCCAAGGGTGTTAGCAAGATCGGTGCTATTTTTAGGAATGGGGCGAAAGCATTGGGTAATATAATTAAACTTGGAAATCCTTTGGCTGTTACTCTTGGCACAGCTTATGAATTCCTTAACCCTCCTTCAACTGCTACTGATGAACAAGAAAAGGAACATGCACAACAATATCGTCTAGAGCAAGAAGGTGCTAAAGAAAATCAAGGTTTTCAAAATAGTGATAAGCAGGAATTGCCTGTTCAAGAAGATAAGTTTAATGATAATTTAACTCAAGTTGATAAAGACCAATTAATTGATAGTCTCTCAAATCAATTAGAGTTAAATAAAGAATTTGATCAGTACGAACCAACATTTGAACAAAAAGATCAATTAATTTCTAGTTTTCAATCCGATGATATAGAAGGTTATGAATTAAATGAGAATACTTATGACCTTTCTAGCCTTGATAAGGATAAATTGATTGAAGCGTTAAAAGATTCTGATTCTATAGAAATAGATGGTTCATTTTATTTTGAAGAAAAGGGGGATGTATCAATTGGTGATGATGGCCTGCCCGATATTGATGGGGGTGATGGAGGTGGAGGCGATGATTGATGACATAGTTTATTAAAACGACCGTTTTACCGAACACCGCACCCCCAATCTCCATTTCACTTTTTTCTTTTCACTAGCTGTATAAAAAACTGGTCTACTTTATCAAAGTATGATAAAGCTGATAGTGAACCCTTTTAGGAGACACTATCTTGAAGATTGGATACGCCAGAGTAAGCACCAAAGACCAAAACTTTTCTTTACAGAAAGATGCCCTGCAAAAAGAAGGCTGTGAACTCTTCTTTGAAGAGAAGGCCAGCGGTGCCAAATCCGACCGGCCGGAACTCCGTCGGATGATTGATCAGCTCCGCAAGGGCGATATTGTCATCATCTGGAAACTGGATAGGTTAGGGCGGTCACTCCGAGACCTAGTTAATCTCGTAACGGAGATACAGGATAAAGGCGCAGGACTGAAATCACTCAATGACTCCATTGATACCACTACCCCACAAGGCAAGTTGACCTTTCATCTATTTGCGGCACTTGCTGAGTTTGAGCGAGACATCATTAGTGAGCGTACCAAAGCGGGGCTAGAGTCTGCCCGTGCCAGAGGGCGAAAAGGTGGCCGTCCGAAGGGGCTTTCTAAAGAAGCGCAGGATAAAGCGATAATCGCCAAATCTTTATACGACAGAGGAGATATGTCGGTAGCAGAAATCTGTAGGTATCTTAATATTGCCCGTAGTACGTTATATAAATACTTGCGCGTTTGAAATTTGAAAAAAAATTAACTTTTTTTGTTAAGTACCGTATAGAAGATAGTATTAGTAACTTTACTCGGAGCAGTAAATGACTGAAGCCCTAATCGAAGAAGATATACACGAACTGGAAGAGTTTATTGCCGCTAAATCAGATTTTAAGACCAAACTCAAAACCGCCGGAATGGATCACAGCCAGCATAACCAGATTGTCAACTTTATCTGGTCAATTGCCGATGATGTTTTACGGGATGTCTACACGCGGGGAAAATACCGCGATATTATCCTGCCTTTTACCGTTTTGCGTAGACTAGACGCGCTACTCGAAGACACCAAGGACAAGGTGCTCGAAACCAATGACAAGCTTGAAGAGCTGAACATTGACAACCGTGGCCCACAGTTACGCCGTGCTTCGGGTTATGTCTTTTACAATACCTCACCTTATACCTTTAAGAAGCTGCTGGGCGAAGCGGGAAACATCCGCCAGAACCTGGAAACCTATCTGGACGGTTTTTCCAGTAACGTGCAGGACATCATCAGCAAGTTTAAGCTGCGGAACCAACTGGACACGCTGGAAGATGCAAATATCACCTATCCGCTCATCGAGAAGTTCTGCTCTTCGCAGATCAATCTTAGCCCGGAGCCGGTGACAGACCGCCAGGGCAATGAGGTGCTGCCGGGCTTGTCCAATTTAGGTATGGGCTATGTATTTGAAGAACTGATCCGCCGTTTCAACGAAGAGAATAACGAGGAGGCAGGGGAACACTTCACCCCGCGTGAGATCATCAAGCTGATGACCCACCTCATCTTTGAGCCTCTCAAAGGCAAGATAAAAGACGGTACTTATCTTATTTATGACCCCGCTTGTGGTAGCGGTGGTATGCTGACAGAAAGCGAACACTTCGCCGAAGCCATCAACCCTAATGCTACCTTCCACCTGTACGGCCAAGAGGTTAATCCAGAAACCTACGCCATCTGTAAAGCAGATATGCTCATCAAAGGGGAAGACCCAGAAAAGATTGCCTTCGGCTCTACTTTGTCTAAGGATGGATTCCCGCGCCTGAAGTTTGACTTCATGCTTTCTAATCCGCCTTACGGTAAATCTTGGAAGACGGACAAGGAATCCATTCAGGATAAGAAAGAGATTATCGACGACCGCTTCAAAGTGGGTACGCCGCGTAGCTCCGACGGCCAGCTGCTTTTCTTGATGAACATGGTCTCGAAGATGAAGGAGGATTCCGAATTGGGTTCGCGTATCGCCTCCGTACATAATGGTTCTTCGCTCTTCACGGGTGATGCGGGTTCGGGTGAAAGTGAGATTCGTCGCCATCTGATCGAGAATGACTGGGTAGAAGCCATCATCCAATTACCGAACGGGATGTTCTATAATACCGGTATCTCTACTTATATCTGGCTGGTCTCTAACCGAAAGACTCCACAGCGGAAGGGCAAGATTCAACTGATCGATGCTTCAAATATCTACCAGAAGATGCGGAAGAACTTGGGGCAGAAGAACAGCGAACTGAGCGAGGAACAACTACAGGAAATTACTGACATATACCTGCGCTTTGAGGAAAGCGAAATCTCGAAGATCTTCGACAATGCCGATTTCGGCTATTCCAAGATCACCGTGGAGCGGCCATTGCGCTTGGCGTGGCAACTGGACGAAAGCAGGCTGACGGAAGCAGACTATCAGGATAAACTCCTGCCTATTCTCCATGCGTTACAAAAAGAGCTGGGCACTAATCAGCAAAAAGACTACAATCGTTTGCTTAAAGCCTCCGCTGCCTACCTTAAAAAGGAAGGCATCAAACTAACCGCTAAGCAGAAGAAGACCTTCTTAGAAGCAGTTTCCTGGCAAGATGAAACTGCCGAGCCGGTCATCAAGAAAAAGGAGAAAGGCGGCACCATTATCTACGAAGCTGATAGCAGCTTGCGCGATACGGAGAAGGTACCATTGAAGGAGGATATTGAAGAATATTTTGAGAGAGAAGTTGCTCCTTATGTTCCAGATGCATGGATAGATCATGATAAGACTATAGTAGGCTATGAGATTGCTTTTACCAAAGTGTTTTATAAATATGAGCCGCTTCGGCCTTTGGAGGAAATCGAAGAGGATATCCTTGCTCTTGAGGAGGAAACTGAAGGTTTGATAAAAGAAATTATAGACTAAAATGAAAAAAGCGTACTCTACATACAGAGACACACAAATACCCTGGATCAAGAAAATCCCAGAAGTTTGGGAAGAAGTGAAGATTAAATTTCTTTTCTCTGAAAGAGTGGAAAAGGGATTTCCTGATGAACCCCTGTTAGCGGCCACTCAGGCTAAGGGAGTTGTACCCAAAGAATTGTATGAAAATCGGACAGTTATGGTTCAAAAGGATTTTCATCTTCTTAAACTTGTCAGAGAAGGAGATTTCGTTGTTAGTCTTCGTTCTTTTCAAGGCGGGTTAGAATATGCTTATTATCAAGGCATAATTAGTCCTGCATATACCATTATGAAGCCTTCATCAAAAGTTTTTGGAGGGTATTTTAAATACCTTTTTAAATCTAAGAATTTTATTGATGATCTAACAACGTATGTGACTGGGATCAGGGAAGGTCAAAATATTGACTACAGTGATTTCAGAGATTCTTTTTCACCCCTTCCTTCTCTTCTAGAGCAACGGCAAATAGCGACTTACTTAGATCATAAATGCTCCCTCATAGATATTTTCATCAAAAAGAAAACGCAATTAATTGAATTGCTTCAGGAGGAAAGGCAGGCAATTATTAACCATGCTGTTACCAAGGGACTTGACCCCAATGTTCCTATGAAATTTTCTGGTGTTGATTCATTGGGTGATATTCCACGACATTGGGAGGTAAGAAAGACTAAATATCTTTTCAAGGAAGTAGATATTAGATCTACGACTGGTCAGGAAGAACTGTTGTCTGTCTCTCATTATGATGGAGTTACCCCAAGAAGTGAAAAACAGATATATATGTTTATGGCTGAAAGTTATGTTGGTTATAAAATGTGCGACCCAGGTGATTTGGTAATTAATATCATGTGGGCATGGATGGGGGCGTTAGGAGTTTCGGATAAATCAGGAATAATAAGTTCGGGTTATTGTGTTTATAGGCCTATAAAACCAAATACCTTTAATTGGCGGTATCTTGATCTATTATCAAGGATAAAACCGTATGTAGGAGAATACACCAAAAAGTCCAAAGGGATTCATTCTTCAAGATGGAGAATGTACACTGATGACTTTTTTCAAATTAGCTACCTAATTCCTCCAATAGCAGAACAAGTTCAAATAACTGAATACTTGGAAGAGGAGGAAGAAAGAATTAATAGAACCATTATATCAATACAAAAAGAAGTAGAATTGGTAGAAGAATACAGAATGACCCTCATTGCCGAAGCCGTCACTGGCAAGATAGATGTTCGAGACTGGAAACCAGAAAAGGAAACTGATATTCCTGAAGGTCTAAAATCTGCCCTTTCATGAAATGAGTTTGCAACTTTTAAGAGACTTTTTGCCTAAAACCGTTAAACTACCAGTAGCTAAACAGCAGGAACCAAAAACGCATGAAAACGACAGATACGACAGAACGCGGATTGGAAACTCTCATTGAAAAGCATCTCTGCACCGAGGAGGTAGGCTATACGCAGGCCTTCTCTACGGACTATGACCGTACGCTTTGTCTGAACACCAAGCAGCTTTTTAGCTTTCTGGAAGCCACCCAGCCGGATAAATTGGCTACTATTCGCAAGCGCGGTGAGGATAAGTTTCTCAAGCGGTTGTCCGATCAGATCAAAAAGCGCGGGGTCATTGATGTACTCCGCAAGGGCGTAAAAGACCTCGACCTCACTGTTTATCTCTATTACAAGCGTCCGACCAGTCAGCTCAACAAACACGCCATTGCCCGTTACACAGAGAATATCTTCGCCGTCTGCCGTCAGCTCTATTATAGCAACAGCAATAAGAACTCGCTGGACATGGTGCTCTTCATTAATGGCCTGCCGGTCATTACGATGGAGCTGAAGAACCACTTCACGGGGCAAAACGTTAAGCACGCCATAAAACAATACCAGTATGACCGCGACCCGAAAGAACCGCTCTTTCGTTTCGGTCGCTGTATGGTACACTTCGCCGTTGACCCTGATCTGGTCTACATGACCACCAAACTGGCGAAGGGCAATACTTTTTTCCTGCCCTTTAATAAAGGCTTTGAGAATGGTGCTGGCAACCCACTAAACCCTAACGGACTAAAGGCTGATTACCTCTGGAAGGAAATACTGAGTAAGTCCGTCCTGTCCAATATTCTGGAAAACTTTGCCCAGATAGTCGAGGAAACCGACGAGGATACGGGCAAGACTAAGACCAAACTTATTTTTCCGCGTTATCATCAGTTACGGGTAGTGACCCGCTTACTGGATGATGCCCGTCGCAACGGAGTCGGACAGCGTTATCTGATCCAGCATTCCGCCGGTTCCGGCAAGTCGAATTCAATTACTTGGCTGGCACACCAGCTTACGGAATTGCACGATGAAAATGACGAGAACATCTTTGATTCTGTTATCGTCATCACCGACCGCCGCGTACTGGACAAACAGATACGCGACAACATACGCAACTTTGCCCAGGTCAAAGGTGTCGTTCAAGCCATCACGCAGGGCAGTAAGCAATTGCGACAAGCACTGGAAGATGGTAAGAAGATTATCATTACCACCATTCAGAAGTTTCCCTTCATTTTGGATGAGATCGGGGAACTTGGTTCCAGTAAATTCGCCATCATCATCGACGAGGCACACAGTAGCCAAAGCGGGGATACGGCCGCGAAGATGAATGTAGCACTTTCTAATCGTGACAAAACCAATCTAGCCGCTGATCCTGAGATAGACTATGAAACAGAGGCCGACGAAGCGGAGCCTGATACTGAAGACCTCATCAATGCCTTCATGGAGCAAAGGCGTATGCTGAGTAACGCCAGCTATTTCGCGTTCACGGCTACCCCGAAAAATAAGACGTTGGAAGTTTTTGGCGTAAAGGGTGAAGACGGTAGATTCTATCCTTTCGACCTGTATTCTATGAAGCAGGCCATCGAAGAAGAATTCATTCTCGACGTGCTGCAAAACTATACGACTTATCAGTCTTACTATAAGCTGAACAAGGCTGTAGAGGATAATCCCGAATTCGATACCAGTCGGGCGCAAAAGAAATTACGGGCATTTGCGGAAAGCCATGAGTTCGCTATTAAAGAGAAAGCCCGCATTATGGTCGACCACTTCCATGCTGAGGTAAAAGGCCGCATAAAAGGCAAAGCCAAGGCGATGGTAGTGACGAAGTCTATCAAGAACGCCATTCAATATTTCTTTGCCTTTCAGTCTTACTTGCGCGAGATCAAATCGCCGTACAAAGCCATTGTTGCTTTTTCCGGTAAGAAAACTGTCGACGGAAAGGAATACGACGAAGCCCGTCTTAATGGTTTTCCGAGCAATGATATACCCAGCGAGTTCAAGAAGAATGAATACCGCTTCCTGATTGTCGCCAATAAATTCCAGACTGGCTTTGACCAGCCGCTCTTGCATACGATGTATGTAGATAAAAAGCTGGCGGATGTTCAGGCCGTACAGACATTATCCCGCCTGAATCGAGCCTACAAGCCGGAGAAGGAAGATACCTTCGTACTGGACTTCTTTAATACAGTGGATGACATCAAGGCCTCTTTTGAGCCTTTCTATACCACCACCATTCTCAGTCAGGAAACCGACGCCAACAAGCTCAACGACCTGCAAGACGCACTGGACGAAGCAGAAGTCTACACCGAAGAGATCATCCACAATTTCACCGACCTCTACTTCAAAGGAGCCGAGCGCGACGAACTTGACCCGTTCATTGATAGCTGTAAGCTTACTTACGATACGGAGCTGAACGAAGATCAGCAGGTAAACTTCCTGGTGCAAGCCAAGTCGTTCAACCGTACTTATTCGTTCCTATCAAAGATTTTGACCTTCACCAATCCATACTGGGAGCGGCTCTATTGGTTCCTCAAGTATCTCATCCCCAAGCTGAAGCCTACTGAGGATGAAGACCTCGCCAAAGGTATTCTGGAAGCGGTGGAGCTGGATAGCTACCGTTTATCCAAAGTTACCAGCGACAACATTAAACTGGCTGGTGGCGGTGAAATAGACCCTACGCCACCCACTATGCGCGGCGGCAAGCCTGAGCCTGAATTGGACGAGCTGGAAGCTATTATCAATAGCTTCAATGAACGCTTCGGCAATATCGAATGGCTGAAGGATGACAAGGTACGAAAGGCCGTTATGGAGGAGCTACCTAAGCAGATCGCTGAAGATGTTAAGCACATGGACACTATGCGGAATTCCGACAAGCAAAATGCCCGTATCGCTTCCGACGGCAAGGTCAAAGAAGCCGTGCAGGATTTTATCTTTACCAGCACCGAGTTCTACAAGATGTTCACCGACAATCAGGACTTCCAGCGGCAGTATTTGGAGTTTGTGTTTGATAAGATGTGGAAGGAGGTGAATCAGAATAGGCCAAATCTATAACCCCATAATTATTCAGTATGCAAATTGAGAAGGTAACGATTGAAAACTACAGATGCTTCGAGGGGGAGTTTCTTTTTCCTTTAAAAGAAGGTATCAATATCCTTGTTGGTAACAACGAAGCAGGGAAATCAACAATTCTAGAAGCCATTCATCTTGCCTTATCAGGTTTAATGGACGGAAGATATTTCCAGTTCGAGTTAAATGAGTACCTTTTTAATCAAGCTGTGGTCTCTTCCTATGTTGAAAGCTTAGCCACAGATAACCCATTGCCTCCTCCTAGAATTACAGTAGAAATTCAATTCCAAGATGGTGCACTACCTGAATTCAAAGGAACAGAAAACCTGAAAAAAGAAAACGTTTCGGGGCTATTCTTTCGCGTAGAGTTGGATGAAAGGCTTGCCAAAGAATACGAGGAATTTGTAAAAGCCGGAGAAGTTAATTCTTTACCCATAGAGTACTATACTTTCTATTGGATGACTTTTGCATCCGATCCACTTACACCTCGTGCCATTCCGGTGAAATCAGCTCTAATAGATTCCAGCAGTAATAAATATAAGAATGGGTCTGATGTCTATATCAACCGAATTATTCGAGACTTCCTAAATGAGAAAGAACGAATAAGTGTGTCGCAAGCACATAGAATGATGAAGGACTCATTTATGGGGCAGGAAGCTATTCAAGCAATTAATGCAAGAATTCACGAAGCTTCTCCAATCTCTGACAAACAGGTCGCTTTATCTGTTGATGGATCATCCAAAAATTCTTGGGAAACCACATTGGTTACTTTCCTTGATAGGATTCCTTTCCAATATATCGGTAAAGGGGAGCAATGTTTGGTGAAAACGAAGTTAGCCCTGAGCCATAAGAAAGCACAAGAGGCCAATATTATCCTTTTGGAAGAGCCGGAAAATCACCTTTCTCACTCTAAAATGAATAAGCTTATAAATGAACTCAGGAATAATGAAGAAGGAAAACAAATCTTGATTTCCACTCATAGCAGTTTTGTAGCTAACAAGCTAGGCCTGGAAAACCTTGTCCTTTTGGACAATCAAAACATTTTGAAGCTTAGCGAGCTAAGAGATGACACAGAGCTATTCTTTGAGAAGTTAGCTGGCTATGATACGCTTCGGTTAATACTTTGCAAAAAAGCGATTTTAGTAGAAGGAGACTCTGATGAATTGGTAGTTCAAAGGGCGTATAAAGACAAATATGGTTGCCTACCAATAGAGAATGAAATAGATGTTATCTCTGTAGGAACTTCTTTCTTGAGGTTTTTAGAAATAGCGGAAGCTCTGGGTAAACCAGTCGCAGTCGTCACTGATACCGATTGGTCTTTGGAGGCTCTTGAGAATAAATACGAAGACTACTTAGGAGATAACCAAAAAGAGAATATCACTATTTGTTATGACCCTGAGATGGATGAAGGCGATCTTGAGATTGGAGGCAAACCTTTCAACTATAACACCCTAGAGCCTAAGCTGCTGAAGGCAAATGATCGAGCTACGTTGAATACCATCTTCGGAACTGATTGTGAGTCAGATGATGATCTTCGCAAATATATGAAGGCAAATAAAACTGACTGTGCTCTTAAGGTTTTTAATGCTGAGCAAAATATTACCTACCCAGAATACATCATGAAAAGCTTTGAATAGAAATGTCGAATAGACTCTATATTGCAGCAGCAGGTTCAGGAAAAACAAGGTTTCTAATAGATGAAGCCCTTGCTCAGGATACACCGACATTGATTCTCTCTTATACCATTGCAAATACGGAAGAAATAAAACTTAGGATCATTAAACGTAAGGGGTGTATCCCTGGACATATTACAATCTATACATGGTTCTCATTTTTGCTGAAACATGGGGTACGCCCCTATCAGAACCAGATGGTTTCTTTTCGTTGTAAAGGGATGTTGTTCGTGAACCAGAAATCAGGCATACGTGGACGAGCAAGAAATGGTCGACCAATTTATTACGCTGAAGCTGACCCTGAAAACCATTATTTTAGTCAGCGCAAAAAAATTTATTCAGATAAGGTCTCGAAATTTGTCGTGAAATGCGACGCTATTACTGAAGGAAAAGTCTCTTCAAGATTGGAAAGCATTTTTTCAAATATATATATCGATGAAGTACAAGACTTGGCAGGATATGACCTTGAGCTAATAAAAGTACTACTGCAATCTGGTGTTGCCATAACAATGGTTGGAGACCTAAGGCAAGTTACTTACCTTACACACGTTTCATCAAAAAATTCACAGTACAGAAACGGGCTTATTGCAGATTATATACGTGAAAAGTGTCCTGATAACCTTTGTGAGATTGATGAAGAGACTTTGAATGTATCGCACAGGTGCAATCAAGACATTTGTGATTTTTCATCAAGATTATACCCTGAATTACCTACCCCAACTTCAGGTCAAGAGGAAGAAACCGGACATGACGGAGTTTTTCTTGTACCAACAGAAAAAGTGTCTGAATACCTAGAAACTTATAAGCCTCTCCAACTAAGATATGACAAAAGAAAAGCTATCGACTCTCGATTTGGCGTAAGAAACTTTGGAGAAGCAAAAGGACTTACTGTTGACAGAGTTCTTATTTATGCACCTCCATCATTGATTAGTTGGCTGAAGGATCACGACACTGATCTAAAGGAGAAAACCAGATGCAGATACTACGTAGCTTTGACAAGAGCCAGATTTAGTGTAGGGATTATCTGTGATGAGGTGATAGAGGGTTATGAGATATATTGAAGTAGAAACCCTTTATCTTGATTAATAGTTTCATTAAGCTGTATCGTAAACTGTAAAGTACTTACTCTGAATTACTTGGTCGAGCCTCCTAGAAAGACGGTTTTGTAACCTTCCCTTAGGTATTAGTATTTGAGAATTCCTGCTTTTTAGAACCTCTACAGAAACAACCAATTCTGTGGTATCATCGACTGTCTTACCATTCAAGGTACTAGGAAAGCCAATAGTGGCATCGCATTCTCCTTTGTTACCATCAATTTCAAACCGGAATCGGATTTTAATCCTGGACAATAAAATGGCGTTTTTGTAGGAGTCCTCCTCAATGTGTGGCAACTCTTCAAGTAAGCTACCGTTAATATCAAGGTTTCTCACTTTGTCTAGATATGGTTTCAGGTCATCTGGAATCGTTGGTAGTGCTTCGTCTGGTTTAAACCGAATATTGACTACTTCTCCATTGAAAAAGACTCCAGAAGCATTAATGTCTTTAAAGCCTGTAAGGAATTCGACTCTATCAAGATTAGAACGAAAGTCGCGGAATTTTATCCCTTTTATGTCTTGGGTTATACATCCTTCATCAAGAAGTCTCCGGTTAATTTCGCTTGCAAAATCCTCTAAATATTTTTTTGTTTCAGTAGCAGTATACTCCACTTTGACATTCACCTTCCCTTTTTCCAATAGGACAGTAAGTCTACCTTCATGTCGTGTTTTGCCACTGATAAGGTCTTTCGTAGTATTTGTACGCTCAAGGTTTATTTCAAGCTCATACCTGTCATCTCCTTTGGCTACAAATCGAGGTGTATTTAAATGTTTACAGTTTCCTTTCAATTTGACTGCATTGGGAGCAATGCTGTAAACTACTTCTCGTAGTTTTTCAGGTGCACCAATGAAAGGAGCAGACTTATTAGTCGCTTTAGTTTTCTCTTCTTTACTGACCAGAAGACCTTTTAGATAATCTAACTCGTTTGGAGAAAGTATCATGTTTGCGATTAAGGGAATTATAAGCCCCTTGTTAGCATGCTTAATAAACACTCCTTTCCTTTTTAAAAAGGTCTTCAAATCGGAAGCCCCAAGAATTGATGAATCGAGAATCGGTTTGATCCTCGCTCCAAAAGGTAGAATCTTTTCATAATCCTCAGTTATTTTTCCTTCGGTGCTTACATCATCTGGTTTCTGGTAGTTGAGGGGTATTAAATTTCTTGCACCATCTAGATGTTGTGCATCATCATCTTTTAACTTGATGAAGGAGAATTCATCCCATTTTTTCAGGTATATCCTGTTCACATAGTCACTTTCCTGGAATTGCTGTTTTACAGAATTTACCATCGAACTGTGCTTACTTGTGTCATAGTCAGGAAAGTAAACAATTGTTTTGCCAGCGAATCCGCAGAGTTTGTGTATCAGCCAGATAATTCGCTTTAAATATTGCTTTTCAATCAAGTCATTGCAAAAAATTAAAACGTGAAAGCTACCGTCTTTTTCTACCAGAATAGGAAGCACGTCGCTAACCATCAGTTCTAATGGTAGGAGTTTGCCGCTATTCGAAATGTCCTCTGAATTTTGCGCACCGGTATCAGGATAAATGAAACTGAATTCCCTATTGGTACTATAGTCTTGAGCCTCTTTAATTGCAGAGAAAAGGAAGGTGGCTCTTCTATTATCTATAAAATAGATTGCATCAAATTGATCCGTAGGGACACTCACTGAATCGTGATTATCGAAAAAGAAAGATGTATTCTTCTCGGAAGGTTTGGAAGAAAAAAACGTGAGTAAGCCTTCAAATTCCGTGTCTCTATCTGGATCAGTTCCATCAAGAAAATCTTCCTGTATTTTTGGACTATGGGGTGCGCAATCCAAGCATTGAGCTAGCTCCTTAACTGTTCTGTGAATTTTAGATGGAGACGCGCTGGGGTAGTTTTCGGCATGGTGCTTTGCAGAGACCATCACCAATTTTTTTGCAGCCAGATTTAACGGACTTGAGTAGGTGTTGACACCATCAACACTATGTTGTTTACGTTCTCCTTTATTGCCTGGAGGTTTATGCTTCTTTCCAGATAAACAAGGGAAATCTATATGTTCAGAGAGGTTCCATCCACATAGTTTTAGCAACCGTTCTGTAATTTTTTGTCCATCTTCTCCTGAGAGGACTGATTTTTCTCCTGCCATTCTTTTTAGTTTTACTAACCAATTTAAGCATAATTTTGCTATATGTATAAAATTGAATATTAGATTATGCTCCCCCTATCGGGTAGGGTCGTCTACTACTCCGCGCTCGCTCTGAACGTGCGGTTTATGCCTTTGGGCATGCCGTTACTACCCCTGCACCGCCTACCAGACAATTTTACCCCTCCTGAAGAAATATTATAAAATATAAGTTTCTTCCGAGAAACCCTTATTATCTTAGATGAAAAGAAAAAAATCTCAGTATGTCAAAAACAGTAGATACCGTTATATCTTATTTGATCCCTTTTTTCTCTAAGTCAGAATCTTTCAAAAAGTTCAAGCAAGAATTGGGTGATGCCACTATTGATTGGATTAGGCCACTTTTTTTAAAAGATGATGAAACACCATCTGAAGAAGCATCTGATTTAGCTAATGCTCCTGATGACGAAATTAATCAGCAAGCAGCTAAGGTTAAGTTGGTGAAATTAGCCAGGAATCTAGAGAATGGTGATCAACTTTTAAAAGAGCTGGCGCAGAAACTCAGAGATAAGTCAGGATCTCTTCGCCAATACATCATCAAAAATCAATCTACAGTAAAAGGGGATAGAAATCAGATTATCCAAGGAACGATTAACACCACAATCAAATAGCACAAATGAAAAACCCTATTCAACTCATAAGGAACTTACTTCAGATTCTTGGAAGTAAGAATTTTTCTATTGTAGAAGGAAATGGTAATGTAATAATTCAAGGAGTCGAGAATTCTGAAATCAGAATCGTTCAGCAGGTTGATGGCCTAAGCCTTAATGATTTGATGAAGGAGATACAGGATAAGATATTAGCTCTGTATCCTGAGCGAACCAAAAATAAGAAACTAAATTCAATTCTACTTGCACAGCCAAAGCAAATATTTGGTAGGGAAGAAGAAATTGAGCGTATTTCCAACATATTAAGTGAGAAGTCCTCACTCCTATTAGTTAGTGGAGTTGCAGGTATAGGCAAATCTGTGACAGCATATCATTATTATAATATTTTTAATCCCTCATACGCTCACGTGGCATGGTTTAATGGAAGTCAAAATCTCGAAGACAAGCTTATTACTGATCTGAAGCTGCACAAAAGCCTTGGTATTTTTGACAAAACATATGCCATTTTATCTGGAGGAATAGACAAGCTTAGCGAAATAGAGCGAGAGACCATATTAATGTTTGTTGAAGATGGATTCAAAGCTATTTTAGGTAAAGTATTATTTATAATCGACGACTGTTCAAATGAAAATTTCGGCATTATTAAGCGACTGCAATCGTCTCTCGGTGATTTTCATTTCTTAATTACTTCAAGGAATAAGAACCAGAATATTAGTACTATAGAACTAGGTGTACTTAAGGCTTCTGACGCTAGAAACTTATTCTATAATTTCTATGATCTTGAGAATAATGATGATTGTGTAGATGATATAATCACCATATTGCAAGGTCATACTTTACTGGTTGAACTTGTCAGTAAAGCAGCAGCAAGAGGGGGGTTTCCATTAGAAAAGGTTTTATCATTTTTACAGACAGGGCATATTGAGCATAAAGGATTACAGATTACAGTTGACGTAAATGAGTTAAAAGAAAATAGGGAATTTGGCGAGGAAGAACGAATCGTTTCTTATATAAAAATTTTATTGAATTCGATTTTGACTTTATCTCTTGATGAACAACACGTTTTATCTTCGCTTTCAGTTCTTCCCAATTTCCCGATTGAAAGGGAAAAGTTATTTGGACTTATCGGAGATAAAAAAAAAGACAACTTAATCCTCCAAAAGATTCTGAAAGACCTTGAGGATAAGGGGTATATTCAGTCTAGTGATCTAGCTTTTCAAGTTCATTCTTTAGTTGGTACTGCTGCCAGAGAGCATTTTCCTGTTACTCTTGAAGATAAAAAGGAGGTAGTACAAAATGCTACAGAGCTGATTCGGTTTCATCCGATACATGGAGATTCCTATAAGAGTTTCCAAAACCTTCCAATAGGAGATGCTCTTCTAAAATATCTTCCATTGCCTACAAACTCTGAAGAATTACAATACTACGGAGAGCTACAAAACCAAATGGGTCGAGTCCATCGAGATTACCGAAACTTAGACCGGGCTATCAAACTCCTAGAGGGCAGGCTTTATCTGATCAAAGTAATTATTGGCGAACCAAAAGATATAGTCACTCAAAACGATATAGTCCATTCTCTGGCCAACCTAGCACTTGCATATTCTGATAATGGTGATTTTGAAAAAGCGAGAGATTTGTTGATTGACGTTCTTGATAAAGACTTCAAGCTGGCTGGATCAGTCCACCCAGCAACTCTTTCAAATTTAGGAAAAATATTCTTGGAGTTAGGTCAGTACGAAGATGCACGTCAAGTTCTTACTCAAAGTTTGGACTTAGCAGAGCTTACGTTCGGGAAGGATAGTTTTGATGCTGCACATAGCCTGTATAATCTTGGTCACGTATACCAGATAACGGGAAATTATCAAGACGCTCTTGTAAATATCGAGAAAGCCCATAAACTATTCGCCGAGAGGCTTGGGCAGAATCATCTAAAGACGATAAAATCAGCGATAGGTGTAGCTGCTATCCATGCAGAATTGGGTAATTATCAATTTGCTATTGATAAACTTTCGCCAATACTTGCATCTCTTGAAGGACAGGATACTACTAATCCTTTACTAGAAGAAGTTCAAAACAGGTTGGGATTGGCCTTTGGCAAAAATGGTAATTATGCTAAGGCGATTGAATTGCTAGAGTCGGCACTTGATAATTACCTACAGTACTTTGAAAAAGAACATCCTGTTGTTGTTACCATAAAAAGTAACCTCTCGAACTACTACGAAAAGAGCGGACAGTTAGACAAAGCACAGCAGTTAGCAGAAGAGTCTTTAGACCAAACCAAAGAGAATTTCTCTAACCCCAATCATCATCAAGTAGGAGTCAGGCTTTCGAATTTGGCGCTGATATATGGCAGGCAGGGTAGGTTTGCTGAGGCTATATCTTTATTTGAGGAGGCTATTGCTATTGATAAGGTATCAATAGGAGAAGATAATAGTGAAATGGCTATGCTGTATTCAAATTATGGTTCAACATGTGTTGCAGCAGGACAATATGAAAAGGGGATCACCCTACTTAGGAAGGCTGCTGATATGCAAAAGAGACTAGTTGGCAATAGTCATCCTGATTACGGTATCGCCATAGCAAATTTTGGGGATGCACTAATGGTCAATAATGAACATTTTGAAGCCTTAACAATTTTAAAAGATGCACTAAAAATTGCTCATGACTTATATCCAAATAACCATCCAAAGATAATGACTCGTAGTCATCAGGTTGCTATGTGCTTACAGAGTCTTGGTTGTTATTTTGAGGCTCTACAGTACGCTTTTAAAGCACTAAAACTCTATTTAGAACTGGAAGGGGAGAATCATCCAATGACTGTTAATTTGTGCTATACCTGCGGAATTCTCAATTATAAAATGGGGTTGCTAAAGGAATCTGCGCAGTATTTGGGATATGCTGAAAAAATGTTAAGTGATTCTGGTCGAGACACGAACTTTAGAGAAAAGATAGCTACAGAAATGCTTCAAGTCATGACAACTCATTTAACCCATGAAACAAAGAGTACCTTTCCCAGTGCTGAAGAAGTTGGTGCTCTTGATTTTATAATAATAGCTTACAAAGAAGAGAATGCAGAAATAAAGAATCAATTACTTCAATTAGGTTTGAAAGGAATGCTGACAGCTTGTGGGGAAGATCATCCTTACATAGTAGAGTGTTATGACACACTAGCTTTTAAGAAACATGAAGAGGGTGATAATCTGGCTGCAAGAGATTTTGCCAGTAAATCTTATGAGATTTTGCGGGAAAAGCTTGGAGAAGATCACCCACGAACACAACAAGCTTCTAGAAGCCTCGGTAGTCTTCAAATAATTCTCGCTTCCCAGTTTTTTGACAGGTTCAGGGAAGACCCTAATAGTTTCGGAAATTATTCTAAAACGGAGTAGACTAAGTTTCTTGATTGGTAGCAGAGGGCTTTATTGATTTTCATTAAATCAGTAATAGATAGAATTCCGTCGCAACTTGATACATGCTACGGAATTCTAAGGTTGCAGGCTGGTTTTTCAGGAAACCAAATCCCGGATTCTAACTACGGCTTGTAGTTTTCCGAAGCTGATTGATCCTATGCTTATTCCGAAAATCCAATAACTCAGCCCTTGCATACCGCTTCTCTTTCATGTGGTGGTAAACTGTGAAATGCCCTTCATTGACTAAATAGCGGAGTTGCTTCGAGCACATACCGAGCAAGCGGCAAGCTGTTCCTGTGCTTACTAGGTCATCTTCTCCTAATACTCTTTGCATTTCTTGATTGATAATTTCAAATTCTTGACGAAGCATTTCTTGCAACATTTCTTTTAATTCACAAGGTGTGACTGAATGTAAAATGATGTTATTGTTTTGCATAATCAACAGTGTTTTTTAGTTAAGTATGCTGCAATATATGATTGAGTGAGAGAAGGTGCAAATGCTTGTAAATCAGGTGGGAAAGTGTTAAAATGGTGCTATTTGATATGATTTGGTGGGTTCTTAGAAATAATGTTTTTTGTTCTGTTATGAAATGGAATCATTTGGGAAAAGCTAGGGAAACGTAAATAGCTAAACTTTAACATTTTTTAACTAAAAAGCCCTTCTTTTAGATTGAAGGGCTTATGTTTTTTAGATTTATAGTTTGCAATCTAGTTCTTCTTTTAGAAGAATATGTCGGAAAATACGAACCATTAAAAAACGCTTTTTATTATTCTCAATCGATTTTTGAATGGTTTGATGTGGTTGTTTGCCTTGATTTGTTCTAATAGCTCTTTTTTCGACAGAGGCAAAATACCTTTCCTTGAATCGTTTTTCTAGTCTATCCAAATTATGGCCTAAATATGGATCATTCGGATTAAGCTCTACACCATAAAAAGTAGGTACTTCTACTGGTTGCCCTTCTTCTGACCATTCAGAGAAGGGCTGTAACCCTTTCCCTCCAAATGCATATTTAATTCTTCTAAAATGGAAATAGCTTTATTACTCTCAGGTAAAAGTGGTTGTTCTTCTTCCTGATTTCTTTGTGTTGGGCTATAATTATTTAAGTGACCCCCTTTTTTTATTTCTTCGACAAATTGTACTAGTTCAGATTTAGCAATATAGAAATGCTTGATCTCTTCCCATTTTTCCTTGTTTTGAAAGAGTTGAATTTGCGTAGCGAAAATAGTTTCCTTTAAAATCATTACTTCAATAACCCAACCTATCAGCATAAGTGTCGCAACTGAAACAACCCACGAAATGCCATAGGGAGATAAGACTAAGTAAGCTTCTATAATTGATAATATAAGTAAAACTGTCGCTGCAATAATTCCAAAGGACAGTTTACCTTGGATATGAGCAGGGTTTAACTGAAAAAAGAATACTAAAGTTCCTCTTCCCATTTGAATAGCTAAAGGGACTAAAAAAGCAGCTACCATAAAGCCTATATTTGGTGCTTTTTGAGCATAGAAAATGCCCATGATAATAGCTGAGATTAAATAAGTTGCTATGAGTAAACTAAAGCTTAGCTTTGGTAGAATAGACCTTAGCGTATTGATGGATTTATTAAAATCCTCATTGATTAATATATTTTTCCTAAGTACAGGACAAAAGTCCAATATGATTAAATAAGCTCAAAAAGTTGAGCATTTTATGTTTGATAAAATCGAGTCCAAGCCTAAAGATACTTACGAGCTTAGCTTTTCG
>JAUIBX010000052.1 GCA_030427595.1 Bacteriovoracia bacterium
CCTTTTGGATTTGCCGGTAGCATTCATAAGCTATCGTTGTTGCCGCACTTGCGAGGTTAAGACTTCTGATATGCTCACTTTCAATGGGAAGTTTATATGACCTTTCAGGATCACATATCTCTTTAGGCAGTCCACAAGATTCCTTTCCAAAAATTAAATAACAATTTTCTGTGAACTTAGCCTCAAAGACTGACTTTTTTGTATGAACGGTAAAGAAGAAGAGGTCTTGTGGTTTTTCTTTTTCAAGGAAGGACTTATAGGAGTCGTGTTCCACGAGATCAACATGCTTCCAATAATCGAGTCCAGCTCGTCTGACGGCCTTTTCAGAGAGGTCAAAACCTAAAGGGTGGATGAGGTGGAGGCGAGCCCCCAATGCGAGGCAGGTTCGCCCTAGGGAGCCGGTATTTCCGGGGATTTCTGGCTCTACTAGGACGAAGTTAATCATAATTTAAAACCAAACTCAACCTGGCACCTATTGGCGTGGCACCTATTGGCGGGCGAGTTCGACTAGGGTTCTTACCATGATGCCGGAGGCGCCTTTCTTAGGGCAGTAGGGGAGGTGACCTTGAGAATCACCACAACCTGCGATGTCGAGGTGGGCCCAAGGAATGGCTTCGCCAACAAAATTTTCTAAAAAGGCAGCAGCTTTTGCGGTACCACCCCAGCGAGAACCGCCAATATTTTTGAGGTCAGCGATATTGGATTTCATATCATTTCTCCACTCATCGATGATAGGAAGTTCCCAGATATATTCATCCGTTGCAGCAGCGGCTTTCTTAAGGCCTTCTGCAAGTTTCTTGTCATTGCCCATAAGACCACAGACTTCAGTACCGAGAGCAATCAGACAGGCCCCAGTAAGAGTGGCAGAGTCGATAATGGCATCAGGCTTTTGCTCAGACGCATAAGTAAGAACGTCACCAAGAACAAGGCGTCCTTCAGCATCTGTGTTGAGGATCTCAACCGTCTTACCATTCTTTGCTGTAACGATGGAGTCTGGCATAGTTGCGTTTGAGTTGATCGCGTTGTCTGTCATTCCAAGGAAGCAGGAAACTTTAATAGGAAGACCAAGCATCGCGATGGCACGAAAAGCTCCATAGACAGTAGCAGATCCGGCCATATCAAATTTCATATTGACCATAGAGCCGCCGGGCTTAAGAGAGTAACCACCGGTATCAAAAGTCAGACCCTTACCAACAAAGGCAATATGCTTAGTATTCTTCGTTACTTTACTTGGGGTGTAGGTCAGGTGCACAAGTTGAGGTTGAAAAGCAGAACCAGCGTTTACAGAGAGGAACATGCCCATCTTGTGCTTTTTAAGATCGGCTTTTCCAAGAACTTTTGTCTTAACACCTTTAACGCCTTTAATGTCATTAACAACAGCTTTGGCATAAGTCTCAGAGTTAAGAACATTTGGTGGCTCATTGACGAAGTCTCTTGCCGTATTCACACTCTCAGCTACGATAACAGCGTCATCGATGGCCTTTTGAACTTTCTTAGCACCAGTCTTCTTCGCTTTGGAGTCAAAAATAAGAGTATCAAACTTTACCGTCTTCTTTTTACTGAGGTACTTATCAAATTCGTAACCCGTCATAATAATCGCTTCTGTAAAAGCTGCACATGACTTTTCAAGGTTACCTTTGGCCGTAAACTGATCCATTTGGATTGCAATTGATTTGCCTTCATTTTTAAGGTTGTTGTAAATCGCAGAAGCTGTTCTTCTGGCGGCTTCAAAGTCATAGTCAGACTTCTTACCAAGACCTAGAACATGAACATGTTGACCATGCCAATCGAAGGTTGTGTGTTCGCCTTTATTACCAGAGAAGTTCTTAGTTGCACTGAAGCTATTGAGAATATCTTTACACTCTTTTGACCATCCTGTGAGGGCCGGAACAGTGACTTCTTTTTTTCCTTTGGTCTCAGTTTTAGAGAAGGTTCCCATGACAACGATATCAGCGTCACTGGCTTCCTTGGCACCAAGGTTGAGTTTAATTTCCATTGAGGACTCCTTTTAGTTTATCTATTTAACTAGTAGCAATATAATCGATTTAAAGTGCAAAAGACGCTATCATAGGCTTACGCTTCTTGTCTAAATGAGCAGCGCGTAATTAGAGGTTATGCAAACACGTACATCCGGGTCTTTCCTAAGGCGTATATTTCCCATAACGGTTGTCCAAAGGTACTTGGCCGCTAACTTTATTGCGCCTTTTCTTTTGGCCACCTCTTTCTTTGTGGCGTTCTTGTTAACCTTTCAGCTTTTTCGTCTCGTAAGAATTGTGACAAAGAAAGGCGTTGAGCCGAGTGCTATTTTTGAGCTGATGGGTCATATTGCGATTTCTTTTTTGCCTATGGCCGTGCCCTTGTCGGCCCTCTTTGCCACCATCTTTACCTTAAATAAACTTAGTGAGGACTCAGAGGTTGTGGCCATGCGCTCTTTTGGGCTACAAAAGTCTGACCTGCTGGTTCCTTTCGTTACCCTTGGGCTCTTTATCTCAAGTATGATTTTCGTTCTTAATCGAAACCTCATTCCTCATTCGAAAACTCAGTTTAAGAATACCGTTATTCGCCTCACTTCTCAGGGGAATATGACTGAGATCAAAGCAGGTCAATTCTTTACTCAAATTCCTAATGTGACTTTGTTTTCTGAAAAGGTTTCTGATGGTGGAACTAAACTTAAGGATGTTTTTATTCTTAAGAAGTCAGATGGTCTTGAACAAGTCATTTTTGCAAAAAGGGGAGCTTTAATTAAGCAGCCTGTCGGTAAACTAAGAACCCCCTCATTGAGGCTGCATCTAGAGGAAGGAAATATCGTAAAGATTGAGAACAAAGAGGGGGCATTAGAAAAGGTCCTCTTTCAAGAATATGATTTTCCGGTTGTGAGTGGTGGCGCCCTGCCTGGCTTTGTCACCAAAGATAGTATGCGCTCCAATCAAGAACTTAAGAATGTTATCGAGCTGAGAAAAAAGAAGTTAGCGAACTTTGCTAAGAAGAAGACATTGAATTCAACTGAGCAAAATGAAAAGAATGCGATTCTCGATCGTTTACCTAAGAGTGAACTTGAATATTGGACAAGATATAATACACCTCTTCAGGTGATGGTCTTTATTTTCATGGGCTTTAGTTTGGGAATTAAGCGTGGGCGAGGGAGAACCAAGAGCTCAGGGTCTTTGGGACTTTTCTATCTTCTTGGTTACTATATTCTTTTCTTTGGTGGAGTCAGCGCTGCGAGGAAAGGGGCGATACCATCTTATGTAGTGGTTTTTTTACCGACACTTCTTTCCATTTTTCTTGGAACTTTTCTCTATCGCAAATTGGATTGGCAAAGTTAAATTTACGGGTATCAGGTTTCGGGTTACAGGTAACAGGTTGTTTTGTGCACGTTCAATACCTGTTCCCTGAAACCTGAGACCTGTTGGCCTGTTCTTTACTCGTTTTCTTTAATCCACTCGTCTGATGTTTGAACGGTACCATCTTCTTTGTAGATAAATAGTGGCATGACGTAGTTTTCAGCATTTTCTTGTGGGAAAACTAAACTCTTCACACCGGTTCTTGAGGTCACCTTAAGTGGTTTATTATTGAGAAAGATTTTCACAGCACCGAGGTTACCAAGAAAGACACGAGCTTCTTTTGCCCTAAAGAGAAGTGAACGCCCCTCTTTGAGAACGAATTTCTTAATGGGGTCATTATCACTTTTATAAGTGAGCCAAGAATCGCCCTTCACGGCGGTGATAAAGACGGCCTGAATGCCTTCAACTGGGCTTACTCTAAATTGACTTGGGAGAAACTTGTTGATGGTTTCCTGACTCATGCTTTCATCTAGAGTATAGAGGGTTTCGGCGAGGGGATAGAACTTCCTCTTTTCCTTTTCGCTGTCTTCTTCTTCTTCTTCTTCTTCTTTTTTATCAGCACTAGCTGTCTTCTTTTCTTCTTCCTCAGCTTCAGTTTCTTTTTCTTTTCCTTGCTCAGGAGCTTGAGCGGGCTCTTCTTCTGGCTTAGTTTCTTCTTGAGAAGCCTGTATTGTCTCAGCGACGACTTCGTTTTCTTCAGAAGGGTCTTCTGTGGCAGGCTCTTCAGTCTGCTCTGAAAGCTCCATTTGTAGGGGAGTCTCTGCATTGAGGATTTGCGGAGTGATCTCTTTATCTTCTTCTGTAGCCTTATCCGTTTCCTCGACTTCAGCAAATGTTTCCTGAGGAGCTTTTCTATCAGAGGAGTTGGTGTTGTCTCTGGTCATGAAAAAACCAGCGATCCCCACAATGACGATGACCATGGCCGAGATAGCGCCAATCTTCGCAAGGGGAAATCCATCTGAGATGGTGGGCGAATTTTGTGCCTGAGGAATAACAATTTCAGGCTCTTTGGGGGCTGCCCCTTGAGCCTGGTATGTTTTATCTAAGAGAGTAATGCAAAAGTTGACTTCAGTACCCAAGAGCTTGGCGTAACTCTTTACATAGCCTGTAACATAAGCGCGATCGGGGAGTGACTCCAAGTCATCGGCTTCAAGGTATTCTAGATTAGTTAAGCTGATTTTTGTAGAGTGGCTGACCTTCTTTAGGCTGATGCCAAGCTTTTCTCTTTCTCCTTGAAGGAAAGCCCCAAGGCTAAAGCCGATGGTTGACTCACTATCTTCCTGAGAATTTTCTTCCTCATTTATTTCAGAGTCTTCCTCTGGCAATTCATTTTCTACTTCGTAATTTTCTTCTTCGTAAGAGACTTCCTCTTGTGAAGCTTGACTGCTTTCAAGTTGTTCAGAGTAGGGGTCAACGATAGGTTCATTTTGATTAGTTTCTTCAGAGTGGTCTTCACCATTTGCTAAGCTCATAGGCTCATCCTCTTCTTGATCCCATTGGGGCTCATTGCTTTCATTTAAATCAGCAAGGAACTCTTCATTATTTTGAGCTTCGTCATTACGGTTATGTTTTTTCCGATTATTACGTTTCTTTTTTGCCATTTTTTAAAACTTCAAAGATTCAGCAGGCTCTTCTTCTTTCTTTTTATTTCGCTCTTGCTGAAGCTTTCTTTCAATTTGGTTGAGCTGATACTTGAGGGCCTGATCTTGGTTATCTCTAAGCTTTTCAACTTTAATGCTTTGGATACGACGGGCAGCAAGCACGGCCTCCTTACTCTTTGGAAACCTTTCCGTCACTTCCTCTAGTTTGACGAGGGCCTTGCCATACTCACCAAGCTGAGACAGGGCCTCTGCCTGCTTGTAGTAGGGCAGAGGATTATCAGCACAATTTCCTAGTGACGCATTTTCAAAGTAATTAGCGGCCTGATGATAGTTATGATCATCGTAGGCAAGTAGTCCCAATTGAAAGTGGGCAGGGCAATAGCTCTTATTCTCTTTAATTGATCTTTCAAGCAAACTAATCGCTTTATTGGTGCGGTTCTTTTTTAAGTTGAGAAGACCAAGGTTGTAATAGACACGAAATTGTTTGGAGTATTCCAAGTCTTTTGTGACCTGAATGTAGAGGTCTTCAGCTTGAGAAAATTTTCCTAGGTAAAAATAAATTGAAGCTAAATTATTTTTGGCATCACTATTTTTAGGATCAATTTCAATGGCCCGCGTGAGGTGCTTGATGGCGGAGCGATTATCTTTTTTGAAGTAGTAGGCCATGCCCAGGTTATTGTGGTAGCGGCTATCGTCTTCAATAATTTCGATGGCCTTTCGTAAGTTGGTTAAGGCCTTGGTGTAATCTTGTTTCACGAGCGCTGCTGTTCCATAGTCATAATAGAGCTCAGCTTTTTTGCGCTGGGGAGTCATTTCCTTAAATTCATTCTTTGGCGTAGAGGAACACCCCAATAGAAAAATGAGACTCAAAAAAAGAGCAAACCATTGTTGCGTGCAACGAAAGATAGAGAAAGGTTTTCTCATGGTAATCCCATCCTTGGTAGAGTCTTTGTGCGAAGCATTTTTTCAATACTTCAAGCCGCCTTAAATACCTTTAAATTGTAGATAAACCCTAGCTTTTTATCAACTTTTAGCGCCGCTTTATTAGGACTTTAAGTGCGCTTTAAGAGGGCGAGAGATTCAAGGTGGTGCGTTGCAGGAAAAAAGTCGAGAAAGACCAATTTTTCTAGGGTCCATGAAGGGTCGTTCAGTAAAGTTTCAAGGTCCCTCTTTTGACTCTGGGGGTGACAAGAGAGATAGGCCATTTTGGGGGTTCTGCCTTTGAGTTCTTTTAGTTGAGTGAACTGGTCTATTGTCTTAAGTCCGCTTCGAGGTGGATCGACGATGAGGTTCCATTTTTTAATGGTGGGGAATTCCTTCTCTTTCTTTGCAACAACTTTTGCTATTTTTGCTGTTGCCCACTTTCCGTAGAGGTTCATGCCAACGAAGTTTGTTTCAGCGGCAAGGTCGAAAGTTGGATCTTCACTTGAGTCACATAAAACTTTAGGGCCTTGTAGGTTTTCAGACAGAAAACCATATCCACCAAAGAGTTCAAGGGTTGCATTTTCACTTGAAGGTGCAAAGTCTCCTTCGTTTAGAAAACTTTCAATAATTTCCCGTGCCTTAAGTCCCATTTCATCAAAGACCTGAGTAAAGCCACCGTCCGAATAGGGCTTATTGACGGCCACTTGAGCAACTCCGTCACGAAGGATAATTTCTATATGGCCTTCAAAAGGGTCATTTTTAGAAAGAAGGTCTTGCCAAGAATTTTCAAGATAAAGTTCATTAAGTTTTTCTTTAACAATGGGATGAGCGATCAAGCACTCTTTAACAGGATGAATGCCTGTGCGATTTTTAAATCCCAAAAGGTCATTTTCCAGATCATAGTGAAGCTGAATACGGTTGCGATAACCCAAGCGAGAAGGGGCCTCGACATAGGTGATTTTCTCAGGCTCGATGAGGTTTTTAAAAAGATAGCTGTAGGCCTCCTTTTTGAATTGAACCTCATTTTTGTAGTCTGTGTGGAGAAAGCTACAGCCTTGGCACTCCCCAAAGTGAGGGCAGGCAGGGTCTTGTCTTGAAGGTGACTTTGTTTCAATTTTATCAAGCTCAGCAAATTGAACCTTCTTGCCCTTTTCTTGAACGATCGTGGCCTTGACTTCCTCTCCTGGCAGGGTTTTGGGAATAAAGGTGATCTTGTCATTTTGATCGACACCGAGAGCCACCCCTTGGCCTAGAGGGTCAATTCGTTCAATTTTAAAAGTTTTCGTAGTATTTTCCATGATTTGCCTACCATACAGGGGAACTCGGGTATTGGGTAGTAAGGCAGGTAATTAATGGGTGAGGGGTGAATATTTTTCTCCTCTCATAAGGATGCATCCTATTGAAACTTCATGGTTTAACATAGAAGGATGAAACCTTTTTGGCAGAAACTTCCCTTTTTGGTTGAGCTCTTTCTCAATGGGACTTTTATTCTTCTCTATTCTTTACGCTCCATGGAGAAGCTGCCCAAAGGTTGGAACCCGGAACTTGTTGATAAGCTCATTACATGGGGTACTTATATCGTACCTGTGATTATCGCTTTCACTATTTTGGTGCAATTTCTTAGCCTTAAAAGTCTTGAGAAGTTTTTTAGGAAGCATATTTTTTCAGTGACGGTTTTTATTCCCCTTCTTATTACGTGGGGTGACGAGCTCTTTGCTTGGTGGCTGGCCTCAGCTCACCTCTTAAGTTCCGTGTTGTCACTTTATGACGATGAAGGAAACTCAAAAGAGGCCCTTGAAGTTGATAAGCTGAGAGAGGGAATTTTCTCTGCTCTAAGATTAAAGCCAGCACAGCTCGTTCTTCTCTCTTTTTCGGCTGTGATTCTCTTTGGTACTTTCTTTTTGATGCTGCCTTTTTCAAGTGTTTCAGGAAAGTCGATGGGTTTTATTGATGCCCTCTTTATGGCAACATCGGCCACTTGCGTGACAGGCCTTGGGACCAAATCCCTTGCCACAGATTTCACTCTCTTTGGTCAAATTGTGATCCTCGTTCTTATTCAAATTGGTGGTCTCTCAATTATGACCCTTTACTCTTCAATGACGATTCTCTTGGGTCGCTCTCTGGGGATGAAAGACAGGGTTATCATGCAAGACCTCCTTGATGTTTCAAGTCTTGAAGAGCTCTTTGAAATGATCATTGATATCGTTAAATACACCTTTGTCATTGAGTTGTGGGGAGCGATCGTTTTGACCATTGCCTTTACCTTTGATGGCTTTGAGTTTGGAACGGCCCTTTACTATGGCTTCTTCCACTCGATTTCAGCTTTCTGTAATGCTGGCTTTTCTCTCTTTGAAACTTCATTAGAATCCTATGCCACCAATCCGCTGGTCTGTGGCACGATTATGATTCTCATTACCATGGGTGGCCTTGGCTTCGTTGCTCTAAAAGAACTTAAAGAGGTCATTTCTACTGGAAAGAAGTTTGTTCGTCTCGGTGTTCATACTAAAGTCGTGTTAACCACTTCTTTTATTCTAACTGTGGTCGGCACGGTCTTTATTTTCTTTGGTGAGTTTCTCCACGCCTTTGATAACTATACGTTGTGGGAAAAAATCCAAGTCTCTCTCTTTCAGTCTGTAACCTTGAGAACTGCGGGATTTAATAGTGTTCCACTTACCAACCTTCACACTTATACCCTCTATGCCATGACTCTCTTTATGTTCATTGGTGGTTCACCGGGCTCAACCGCTGGAGGGGTCAAGACAACTTCTTTGGCGATTTTGGTGCAGTCGATAACATCGACCCTTAAAGGTCACAAAAGAGTTACGATTTTTGATCGGACAATCCCTGGTCCCATTGTTGTGCGGGCAACGGCCCTCGTTTTCATTTCCATTTTGATTACAAGCTTTTTTATTTTGGTCCTTATGCGCTTTGAACCTAACCAAAGTTTCTTGGGTATTTTCTTCGAAGTGATTTCCGCTTCCGGAACTGTAGGACTTTCGTTAGGTATTACACCTTTCCTGACTTCGGCCGGTAAACTTTGTGTCGCTATGCTGATGTTCTCCGGTCGTATCGGACCGCTCACTCTCATTCTCGCCATCGGTCAGCAAGAGTCCTCAAGAGGCAAATTCGAATACCCAGATGGAAGAATCATGATCGGGTAGCAGGTTTCAGGCGGCCGGCGCACCGGTGGCAGGTTTTGATCGTACCACCCAAATTAAACCCGTTCCCTGTTCCCCGCTACCTGTAACCGGCGACCGGTTCTCGGCGACCGGTTCCCGGCGACCGTTTCCCGGCGACCGGAATAATCTACCTCTATACCCAAAATCTTACTTACAATAGCTTATAATTACCTAATAATACTAAGTTTAGGAGGGACCACGCCATGATGGTTGCCGTCATTGGTTTAGGGACATTCGGAGCAAAAACCGCCATTCGTCTTTACGAAAAAGGCGCAGAGGTTATTGCTATTGATAAAGAGCCCAGCTTAGTTGATAAGATTAAAGATAGGGTGACTCATGCTGTGAATCTCGATGTTACAGATGAAAGGTCACTTCGTTCCCAAAATATTTCTGATGTTGATGTTGCGGTGGTGGCCATTGGTGATCACATTGAGCAATCGATTATGGCCGTGACCATGTTAAGAAAACTCGGAGTTGGACGGGTTATTGCTCGTGCCACTTCGGTTATTCATGAGCACGTTCTTCATGAAATTGGTGCTTCAGAAATTATTAAAGTTGAAGATGAGATGGGGGAGATTATTGCTTCAAAGATTGTCGCGCCTCACGTTCTTCAGCGCTACAACTTTGCTGCTGGTTATTCCATCGTTGAACTTAAGCTTGGTAAGAAGTTTGAGGGTAAGACCCTGGTAGAAAGTAAAATTCGTCAAAACTATTCTCTCAATATTGTAGCCCTCCAAAAGAAGGTGCCCTTTATTTCAGAGGATGGTAAAGCGGCCTATAAAACGGAAATTAATGATTGCCCCATGCCCATGGATGTTATCGAAGCCGATGATATTGTGGTGCTGGTGGGAAGTGAAAAGAATTTTAACAAGCTCTTTGCCGAGCTTTCTGATTAAGGTGAACGGTTGAACTTATCTCTGCGCGGACGCGTGACATGGAGTTTTATCATTGCCAACCTCGTGGTGTTGGCACTCACTTTTATTGTCTTCCACTATCTCAATAACCTGAATAAAGATATTGAGTCGATTACTGTTAAGTCCAATCGAGTCGCCCTCTTAACAGATGAAATTAGGATTTCAGCGGTTTCATTACTTAAGTATCAAAGAAGAATTTTGACTAATAAGCCTACTCCTCAGCAGGTTGATAAAATCATTAATCTTTGTGAAGGCTTTACTTCTCAGCTTCACACTCTTGATTCCCTTTACCAAAATCCAGACGCTAAAAAGGTCGTGGGGCAGATGCTCTCCTATGTGGACTCCCTCAAACTTGTTCTCAGTAAAGGAGCTCTCTTTAACCGAGGTGGTATGGGAATGACCACAATCGGTGAACTCTCAGATAAGATTCTCGATTCCTTTTCAGAGTTTCAAGATATTCAGTATTTTGAAACTGTTGAAAGAGATAAGAAAATTAAGAAAATTATTAGTGAGACCAAACGCCACATGATGATTGTTCTCATTATTGGCTTTCTCTTTACGATTATTCTAGCTCTGGTTATTCCCGGGAAGATTGCCTTACCCTTTAAGAAAATTAAGGATGCCATTCGCGAGCTTCAAGATTGTAACTTTGACGTCAGTATTTATTACTCTCAAGATGATGAAATTGGTGAGATCGCTCGCGAGATGAATAAGATGATTCACTCCTTCAAGGTTTTTGAAGAGCTGCGTGCTGATAGGATTTCTGTAGAAAATAGAAAATTTGATGCTCTTGCCAACCTTGTGAGAAGGCCTGTTTTAGTGGCCAATGCTAATGGCTCACTTATCTACCTCAATAATCAAACCTATTCCCTTCTTCAGGTTCAATCTGAAGATGTCATCGGTAAAGAGATGGCCGAGACTTTAGTACCGGGCTGTATTGTCGAAACTTTTGAACTTGCTCTTAAGAGGCGCTCAAAAATTGAAAACAATGAGATTAAAATTCTTGCGAAGCATCAAGAAGACGAGTCTGAGGAAAAAGAAAAGGAATTAAATTTAGTCGAAGAAGAGGGTGTTGAAGTTCCTGAAGGTGAAGAGGAAGAAGAGAAAGAACCTGAGTATATTTACGAGGGATATGCCAACGTCATCCCTATTCGAGGAAAAGAAAGTTCCCTAGATTACTACCTTATGGTACTGTCCAAAGAAGTTTTTAGCTAAAATTGATGCACTCGCTAACATGCGCATTTTCTAGGTCAAGTTTTGGATCAGAAGTATATTCGTAACTTTTCAATTATCGCTCACATCGACCATGGTAAGTCGACTCTCGCTGATCGTCTTCTCGAGGCGACTGGGACAATTACCGATCGAGAAATGAAGGACCGTCTTCTTGATAATATGGACCTGGAAAAAGAGCGCGGTATCACCATTAAGGCGCAAACAGTTCGCCTTAAATATAAGGCCAAAGATGGTCACGATTATTACTTCAATCTTATCGATACTCCTGGGCACGTTGATTTTACTTATGAAGTAAGTCGTTCTCTGGCTTCATGTGACGGTGCCCTTTTAGTAGTAGATGCTTCTCAAGGTGTGGAGGCCCAGACTCTCGCCAATGTTTATATGGCCATTGAAAATGACCTCGAGATTGTACCGGTTCTTAATAAGATTGATTTGCCCCATGCTGAGCCTGAAAAGGTGAAGTCTGAGATTGAAGATATTATTGGTATTGAGGCCATGGATGCCGACGAGGTTTCTGCTAAGTCTGGTATTGGTATCGAAGAGCTTTGTGAGACGATCGTTAAAAAGATCCCTGCCCCTCAGGGAGATCGTTCAGCCGATCTTCAGGCCTTGATTTTCGACTCTTGGTTTGACCCTTACCGTGGAGTAGTCATTCTAGTTAGAGTTATGAGTGGCACCTTGAAAAAACGTGAAAAGATTCGCCTTAAGTTCTCTGGTGGTCAATACGAAGTTCTTTCAATGGGGGTCAACGCTCCTTTCTTTACCGAGCTTAATGAGCTTGCTGCTGGTGACGTTGGCATGTTGATCTGCGGAATTAAAACCATTCGTGACGTCAAGATTGGTGATACGGTTATCATGGCCAATAAACCTGATACTCCTTCCCTTTCTGGTTATGAAGAAATTAAGCCCATGGTTTTCTGTGGGATTTTTCCTGTTGAATCTCAAGAATATGAAGACCTCAAAGAGGCCTTGGAAAAGCTTGCTCTCAATGACTCATCCTTTACCTATGAGCCAGAAAGTTCTGGAGCCCTAGGTTTTGGTTTTCGCTGTGGCTTTCTTGGTCTCCTTCATATGAATATTATTCAAGAGCGTCTTGAAAGGGAGTTTGACCTCACTCTCATTTCAACGGCACCTTCTGTGAACTTTAAAATTATTAAAACAGATGGAACTGAGTTGATGATTTCAAACCCATCTGAAATGCCAGAAGTAGGTGAGATTGAGGCCATTGAAGAACCTGTCGTGGCCCTTAGCATTCACCTTCCTAATGAATATGTGGGCCAGATTATTAAGCTCTGTGAGGAGCGCCGTGGCCGCCAAACCGATATGAAATACCTCACTGAAGATCGTGTGCAAATCTTCTATGATCTTCCTCTTAGTGAAATGGTTTTTGATTTCTACGATAAGCTTAAATCCATGAGTAAGGGCTACGCATCGATGGACTATGAGTTCAAGGGTTATGAAAAGGCAGATCTTGTTAAGGTTGATGTCCTTCTTAATGGCGATAAAGTCGATGCCCTGTCACTTATTTGTCACCGCTCAAATTCTTTTTATAAGGGTAGAGACCTTACTCAAAAGCTTCGTAAGCTTATTGATCGCCAGCAATTTGATATCGCTATTCAGGCCGCTATCGGAGCAAAGATCATCGCTCGTGAAACGGTCAAGGCCCTAAGAAAGAACGTTCTTGCCAAATGTTATGGTGGTGATATTTCAAGAAAGCGTAAGCTTCTTGAAAAGCAAAAAGCGGGTAAGAAGCGTATGAAAATGGTAGGGGCTGTGGAGGTTCCTCAAGAAGCCTTCCTTGCCGTTCTAAAGGTGGATGATTAGTCATGCACGAGAATTTGCGCTACCTCTTAGAAAAAATTCTCACCACTTATTCAGAGGGGGACTATTACCAATCCCTTCTCGCCGCTAAAGAAGACTACTTTGTTAAAACGGGCAAGGCCTTTGAAGAAGATGAGGACTATGAGTCTCGCATGGCCTCTTTTAATGATTGGTATGTTCTTCAGTACCAACCTGATGACAGTGGTAAGTCCTTCTTTGAACAGTATATTGAGTCCCACGAAGTTCCGCCTGAAATGGTCGAGGCCATTAAGCAAACCAACCACGCTCTCTTTGAGTACACGGGCACTTCTTTTAGAGGTCAGCACGTCCTTAAAGATATTCTCCATGATAGTAAAATAACCTTGGCAAAAGAACATAGTGCACCTTCTATGGTTAAGGGCGATATCTTTATTGGCAGAACAACTTTCTATCGAATGGAACACTTTCTCTTTAATGGTCTAAGAATTATCCCTAAGGAGGCTCGTTCGGCCATGAAGAAAGAGGCCAAGAAAGTACGTAAGCTTTCAGATAAAAACCAAGAGTTGGATTTTCTCTTTTTCACAGAGTCTCTTAAAACTAAGTGGCAACGCTATGGGCACGTGGATGTAAGTAAGATCTTTGTTTATCCGGAAAATAGGATTAAATCAGGTAACAGGTAACAGGTAACAGGCGGCCGGCGCTCCGGTAACAGGCGGCCGGCGCTCCGGTAACAGGCGGCCGGCGCTCCGGTAACAGACGGCCGGTGCTCTAATTAAGGGTTCGTCTGAGCGCTCTCAAAATCTTCGGCTTCTTTGAGGCTGTGTTGTTTGCCGCCAAAGACATAGGGAAGAAAGCCAAAAGAATTGATGAAAACGAGGGCGACAAAATAGAGATTAAAGAAGTTTGCCCCGCCAGCAACTCCCACAAATGAAAAGAGCTTATCAAAGATCACGTGACCAACTCCTAAACCTGCAGGGGAGATGGGCACGGCCGTTGCCATAAAGCCAATGGGAATAAAGGTGATGATGTACTTAAAGGGGATTTCAGCACCATAGAAAGGTGAGCTGATCATATAAAAGGCACCAAAGTTAATGGTCTGAAGAAAGACAGAAAGGGCAATACACTTAAAGAGAACAGCTTTATTTTCTCCAATGATCCACACGCTCATAAGGGTATTGTGGATTTTAGTCCCAAGAACAGGAACCATTTGAGAAAGATTGAGAATTTTTTCTTGAAAGCTGCGGGGAGAAAAGAGAAAGCCAATAAAAACAATGGCTCCAGCAAAGAGAAGAAGGTTGAAGTGAATGAGGTTGGCCATCTTTGGAGAGAGGATGATGATTTCATTGTAGTAAAGTGCACTGGCCAGTCCGAGAATAACCAAGAGCCCCATAAGCCCTAAAATGCGGTCCATCAATACCGAGGTCACCAGATAGGTTTTACTGATTTTGGGATCAAGGTCCCTCACATAGAGAAGCTTAATAAAGTCGCCAGTCACTGCTCCAGGCAGGAAGGAATTAAAGAAGAGGCCAATCCAGGTGACACGGATAAGGGCGAGAAAAGGAAACTTTGCATCAGAATTGACCTTGAGAAGCCACTTCCAACGCACAGCAGATATCATGTCTTGAAGAACCAAAAGGATCAGGCAAAAGAGCCAGCCATAGCCCTGTTGAAAGGATTGACCAATCAGTGAAAAGTCGAGCTTTCCGCTCTTTAAAAGCCAGGTGACGATGGCCACAGCGAGAATGACTTTGAGGGCCATCTTTAGCGAATCGCGCAAAACTGATCCTTTTCCTTAAGGGTTGGTCTGACGGTGAGTATACTTATATAATGCCATCTCTAGGCCATGTCGTTAAGAGCCTAGGCATAAGTTAGCTAGAATTATTTAAAAAATCACAAAAGGAATGCGGAAATGATGAAGGTCTCTGTTATCGGAACTGGCTATGTCGGCCTTGTGAGTGGGACTTGCTTTGCAGAAATTGGTCACCATGTGACCTGTATTGATATTGACCCTAAGAAGATCGGCCTATTAAAAGACGGCAAATCTCCAATCTATGAGCCCGGTCTTAATGACCTTCTTGAAAGAAATATACGCGCGAGCCGTCTGCATTTTTCTACTGGTTATGAATCTTGTGATGAAGCTGACGTGATTTTCCTTGCGGTAGGTACGCCAAGTGGAGATGACGGTAACGCTAACCTTACTTATCTTGAAAAGGCCGCTGAAAGTGTGGCCGAAAAGCTAAAAGATAAAGCTGTTGTTGTTATTAAGTCGACTGTTCCGGTAGGGACTGGGGACCGCATCAGAAAACTCATTAGTGAAAAAACTCAAAAGGAATTTTACCTCGTCAATAATCCTGAGTTTCTCAAGGAAGGAACGGCCGTGGAAGATTTTATGAGACCAGATCGAGTTATTATTGGTTCTCAAAATAAGTTTGCTGCCGAACAAATGGATGAACTCTATGCGCCTCTTTTACGCCAAGGGAACCCCATCTATCATATGAGTAATTTATCTGCAGAGATGACCAAGTATGCGGCTAACTGCTTTCTTGCCACTAAGATTTCCTTTATCAATGAAATTGCCAATCTCTGTGATCGTACAGGAGCAGATGTTGAAGAGGTGAGAAAGGGAATTAGTAGTGATATCCGCATTGGTAAACACTTTCTTTACCCAGGACCTGGTTACGGGGGCTCTTGTTTCCCTAAGGATGTGAAGGCCTTGATCTATACGGCCAAAGAATATGATACGGACCTTAAGATTGTTCAAGCAGCAGAAGATGTTAATGATCAACAAAAGACTGTGATGTTTGAAAAAATGAAGAGTCACTTTAAAGGTGATCTCAAGGGTAAGACTTTTGCTTTTTGGGGTGTCGCTTTTAAGGCGAATACGGATGATGTCCGTGAGACTTCTGCCATTGCCATGGCCCGTGCTCTTGTTAAGGCCGGTGCTGAAGTACGCTTTTATGATCCGGTCGCTTCTGACAACTACCTTAAAACCATGGAAGAGTACCCAGAGACTTCTGGTAAGCTTCATCGCATCGATGACATGTATGAGGTGATGAAAGACTGCGATGGCATGGTGACCATGACTGAGTGGCGTGAGTTTAGAAATCCCGATTACAAAGAAATGAAGAGCGCCCTAAAGGAACATGTGGTTTTTGATGCCCGCAATCTCTTCGATACTGAAAAGACTCAAGAGGCAGGCTTCGCATACTACGCCATTGGAAAACATATCTCTTAGAAAGGCATAAAGGTTTTTGATGAAAGTCGCTTTGTTGCAAATGAATTCAAAATTGGACTATCAAGAAAACTTGGAGTTCATTCGTACCAAGGCCAAGATTGCTCAAGATGAAGGGGCAAGGGCCCTGTTCTTGCCCGAATGTTTCTATTCCATGAGTGATGGAACAAAGCCCACGCCTTATTTGGTGGAAGAGGGAAATGAGCATCATCAAAATATACTTTCGCTGGCCAAAGACTTTAAGCTGGCCTTGATCGGTGGCTCGGCGGCCACTCTTTTAAACGGTAAAGTCGTCAATCGTGCTTTCAATATTGATCCCCAAGGCCATTCACTTGGCAACTACGATAAGATGCACCTCTTTAGCTGTGATATCAAAAAAGAGGACTCTCGTAAGTCGATTGATGAAGCAGATATCTATACTCCGGGCAACCAACCTCAAATGATTGAGTTTGAGGGCATAAAGATGGGGATGGGGATTTGCTTTGATCTGCGCTATCCCGAAATGGCCCGTGATTATGTTCATCAAGGGGCTAAGCTCTTAACTTTTTCATCAGCTTTTACGGTACCGACAGGTAAGGCCCATTGGGCAACTCTTGTGCGGGCACGGGCCATAGAGAATCAATGTTTTGTCGTGGCCGCTGCTCAGTGGGGTCGTCACAATGAACGTATTCAAACCTATGGTCACTCCATGATTGTCGATCCATGGGGAGAAGTCCTCGTTGAGGCTGGAGAAGGGGAGTCTCTTCATCTTGTTGATCTTGACTTCTCTCGCGTGGAAGAAGTCCGTCGCTCGGTAAAAGTATTTTCCTAAACTCAAAAGGCAAGTCCTATGAATAAAAGAATTGAAGAGTTTAACTTTAATAAGGGACGCTCTCTTGCGGGTCGCTATAACGTCATTGAAAAGCTTGGCGCTGGCTGGGAAGGTGAGGTTTATAAAGTTCAAGAGCTGCATACGGGTATTACCAGAGCGGCGAAGCTCTTCTATCCTCATCGCAATGCTAAACTAAAAGTCTCTACTCGTTATGCGAAAAAGCTTAATAAGCTTGCGAGTTGCCCTATTGTCATGAATTACCATGCTCAGGAGATTCTGACTGTACGTGGCCACAAGGTGGCCTGTTTGGTTTCTGAGTTTATTGAAGGAGAAATTCTTTCTGCCTTTGTTAAGCGCCATCGCGGGGGAAGAATTGGTTACTTCCAAGGACTTCACCTCCTCTATGCCTTGGCGTTAGGGGTTGAAAGTATCCACATCAATGGGGAGTATCATGGGGACCTTCACCTCGATAATATTATTATTAAAAGGGCAGGTCTTGGCTTTGATTTAAAGGTCATTGATATGCACCATTGGGGTGATTCAAAAAAAGACAATCGTGATGAAGACATTATTAAAATGATACATATGTTCTATGAGTGCCTAGGTGGACAGAAGACCTATAAGGGCCACCCACAAGAAATCAAAGATATTATCAAGGGACTTAAGCGCGGTCTTATTCTTCGAGATTTTAAAACCGTCTCCCATTTAAGAGTTCATCTTGAAACTTTGAATTGGGGGGCCAATGGATAACTCTTTTGAGATCTTCCTGCATAATACAGCAGAGGAAGTCTCCGAGGTCTTTGATTGGCAAGACTACCGCATAGGTTACTTCATTCAGCGTAATCATGAAAAAGGCGATGAAAATCAAGATACGCTCTTTATGATCGCCAAAGACAATTTTTGCCTCTTTGGTGTCGCTGATGGTGCCGGTGGCCACCCCAATGGCATGGAGGCCAGCTACCAAGTGGGAGAAACCGTTCTTCAGTATTTAAGAACAACAAAGCCAGTTGATGTTCAGCTTATTTCTCTTATTGAAGCGGCCAACCTCAAGGTCAGAGAGAAATACCCAGAAGCGTATACCACTCTTTCTTTTGCGGCCCTCTTTGGTCATGAGCTTCGCTCCTACTCAGTAGGCGATTCTGAAGTTCAGTATTTTAATAATAGTGGAAAGGTTATCTACAATAATATTCCCCAGTCTCCTGTTGGCTATGCGATTGAGGCCGGAATGATGTCTCAAGAAGAGGGGCTTGATCATTCAGATCGTTACCTGGTGAATAATCTCATTGGTGATGAGCATTTAAGAATTGAGGTGGCCTCAAAGGTTGCCCTCAAAAAAGGCTATTCGATCATCATTGGATCTGATGGTGTCTTTGATAATATCTCTCATGAAGCTCTTAATGAAATGGTAGGCAGGGGCAGTTTTGAAGAGGGCTTTAATAAACTTTGTAAGATTTGCTCTGAACGTGAGGACTGGCGAAAAGATGATGATGTGAGCTTCATCGTTCTTAGGAAAATCAAGGCCTGAAATGAAGGTTTATTCTCAAGAAGAGCTTCAAAAAATCTGGACCTACTATGCTCAAGTCGGCGAAGTTCTTAAAGACAGGTCCTATTTCATTCAAGACACATTTCCCAAACTCTTTAATGAAGAGGGGGCTCTTCCCTTAAACGACGCTTTGGAAATTCTTGAAAGTGAAATCCAAAAAGAGTTTTCAGTTGAAATCAAAGAAGTGAACTTTGATGATGCCGAAGAAGAAGAGATGCTTTACCTCAGATATCTTCAGCGTGAATACTTGAAACCTCAAAGAGGTCGGCCACTCCCTTTTAAAAGTATGGCCATCCTTATAACAGTTGGAATTCTCTGCTATCTTTCATTGAGGGCATAGCTCATGGGAGGGCTTCTTTTTCTTTGGACCCTCTATCTAAAGGTCTAATATTAGGCGACCTACTATTTATACCTTGTGCCTACTTTCATGGTCATTAGCT
>JAUIBX010000053.1 GCA_030427595.1 Bacteriovoracia bacterium
AAAAATTGGCGAAAAAACTTTGATGGTATATCCGTCAATGCTGATGACCCAAATGTGAGACACTACTCGACGCTAGGAGAAGTGTGGGAAACGATGCAAGTTCATCATTTTCCAACGCTGGCCACGAGTACAAAAGCTATTTGGATCAGAAGATATTCGCTACTTAAGATGCTTGAACACTTAAGAATGGATCAGATCACTCCTTCTAAGATTACCTCTTGGGTTAATCATTGGGTAGATCATTTCAAAACTGAGGAGTATCAAGAATCAGGTCGTGGTCGTGCCGGAAGATGTAACTTAAACAATGAGCTTAATATGCTTGTAACAATTTTTAACTGGTACAAAGAAAGTGAACAATACGAGAGTGAAGCTGTAATGTTGACTTGTCCCGTTAAAAAGAAGCATAGAAAGCTTGGTTTTATAAAACCTGTACCTGACAAAAAGAAGCAAATTGACCTTAAACATGCATTTATCTTTTTTGATTATTTAAAACCTTTATATAAGGATTTAGCTATGATGCAGTTTTTTACTGCTGGTCGAATTGGAGAAATTGCAGGTCTTCAATGGTCAAATATTGACTTGGATAACAGAAGAATGTTGATAAAGCATACTTGTGTTTGGTGCATGTCTAATAAAACCTTCATAGAGCTTAAAGCTTTTCCAAAGAATAAAGAGCCTAGACCTGTTTTTATAACTGACGAAATTTTTGAAGTTTTAAAAAGAAGGAAGGCTTTCAAAATTCAAGGTAATGATTACGTTTTTCATGTAGATGGCAACCCTTTGAATTACGGGACTATTCAAGTTAATTACAGAGGTGCCCAACGAAAAGGAAAATTACCATACTCAGGAACGCATATCTTGAGACACGGAATGGCTAAACTAGCTCGACAAGTCGGTGGTGGCCTTGATGCTGTTATTGCAATGACTGGACATAAAGATTTGAAGCTTGCGGATCATTATTCAAAATGTAACGAAGACGATCAAAAGCAATTTTCAGAAAAAATTATGAATCATATCAGACAGCAGAAAGAAAAACCGTCAAATGACTTAGTTCTTGAAGAACTAGAATCAAAAACTGACTCTGCTTCGTTTGAGAATGTTGTATCGCTTTCAGCGTTTAAAAGTGGTACATATAATTAAAGAGTCGTGAAAAGTCGTGATGAGCACGTCACGACTATTTTTTTATTAACAATTACGATAAGTTAGAGAATATATGCCGGAATTACCCGAAGTCGAAACTATTAAGAATCAGATCGCGCCTCACCTTCCCTTGAAGGTGAAGAGTGTGGCCTATTCAGATGTTTCGGGGTCCCTTATTAAAGACAAAGAATTTTCTCCTAAGGGTAAAGAGCTTACGGGAATTGAACGTCAGGGAAAGGTGCTGCTTTTTAAATTTGGTCCGGAGTTGATTACGATCAGTGGCCTTGGCATGAGTGGAGGCTGGCGCGTTTCCCCTACAAAAGTCAAAGAGAAGCACACCCATGTTCAACTCAGTTGTGAAAAAGAAAATGGTGAGAAAATATTCTTAGCCTATGTGGACCCGCGCCGCTTTGGCAATCTCCACTTCTTTAAACCGGAAGGGGCGGCCAAGTGGCTCACGCGCTTAGGGGCTGATGTATCAAAGCCAGAGTTCACGCCACAGTATATTTATGAGCGTTGCCAAAAGCATCCCGGAAAAGTCATTAAGGCCTTCCTGTTAGAGCAAAATCACTTTGCAGGAGTGGGCAATTATATGGCCTCTGAAATTTGTGCCCACGCAGGTGTTCTTCCTGATCGCCTCAATAGTACTATTACCAATGAGGACGCAAAGAAGTTATGGCAAGCAACTCAAATTGTTCTTGAAGGCACCGTCAGTACGGGCGGCACTACTTTCTCTGGGGGCTACAAAGATACCACTGGCTCTCAAGGAGAAGGTGTTAAAAACCTCGTAGTCTTCTATCAAGAAGTTTGTCGCCTTTGTGACCGTACTAAAGTCATCAAAACCATTCTTAAGGGTCGTGGCACCTATCACTGCCCACGCTGTCAAAAATAAGGAATTTCTTTCACTCAGCACTTGAGGAATTTGATTTCGTTTATACTTAAGTTATGAAAAATATGATCTTAAGTCTTATCCTGACTTCTTTAGTAAGTATTTCTGCTCATGCACAGGAAAAGAATGTGCGCTCCAATCAGTTCATTCTTAAAGACAGCATTTATGCTCAAAATATTTTTCACGATGAAACCTCGGGAGACTCGCGCTTCTTTGCACTCAATCGCAAAGCGCGCATGACTACTCATGATATTCGTCTTGCCTATGTGAGAGAAGTCTTTGCCGATAGCCTCTTTTCACTCTCTCTTAGTCTAGAGGCCGGAAAAATCTTAGGTCGCGGTGGTGAAGATGATGAAACTCTTAACTACCAATACGAGACTAAAGTCAAAAATGGTTGGGTTGGCTCTGCTGAACTCACCCTCAATATGAACTTCTTCTATAGCGGAATTCGCATTCAACCTTTTATTGGTGGTGCCGTTACTCAAAGAAATTATGACTTTGAAACCAACTACGCTCGCTACAATTCTTCTGACTCTCTCACTCTCACTTATGATATTGAAAGTCAGCTCAACTACGCCGTGGTGGGCAGTCGTTTCTTAGACCCCGAGCAAGAGCTGATGAGTTACTTCTCTATTGGCTACTTGGTTTCAGATTCGACAACCTTTAGTCTGCAGTCGGCTCAAGCTGGCGTTAGTTTTATTGACCTCACCTCTTCAGCAAATGCCGAAGACTCCAACATTAATAGTCTCACTTTCAATATTGGCTTTGGTATGACCTTTTAGGTCTTTATGACCTATGTAAAAGAGGTATTTGTGGCCCCTACCTCCCACAAAGACTATACTTGAGTTATCTAATCAAAACGACTCGCCACACAAAAAAAGGATTTTTATGAGTGAAACAGAATTTGGCCTAGAAGATGTCGTCATTAATCAAAGCGTCGCCATTCTTATCGACGGTAATAATATTGAACGATCTATTCATTCCATTACGAAAAATAGCAGCTCCATGCTGAACTTTGACTCCCTTGTTCCCAAACTCCTCGACAATAGAGGGCTTAATCGCTTGGTCTACTTTCGCGAGGGTAAGCAAATTTCTTCAAAGCTTAGAGAGCGTCTCCACTACAATTTTCATGGTTCCGTGAGACCCTGCCACAAGTCGGCAGACATTCCCCTCTCCATTAAAGCAACTCAACTCGCCGACAAGGTGGATACGATCATCATTATGTCGGGAGACTCTGACTATATTGAACTCGTGCGCCACCTCATTAGTGAAGGGGTGCGAGTTGAAATAGCCGCTGTGGAAAATACCACTTCTCAAATGCTCATTGATGAGGCGGACTACTTTCATCCCATCACCAGTGAAGATTGGTTTACCTTGAATAAGTCCCCACAAAAGAAGGGCACGCGCAAGAAAGCTCCACGCAGAAATACCGCGAAGAAGTCGACGAAAGCAAAGAGCTAATAAAAGCTTTTTAGAATTCGATAGTGAGGACACCGTAGTTAGGATCGGCCTCACTACGAATTTTAGAATTGTATTTATCAAGAGCATCTTGATAGCGGGCATAGGCCTCTTCGCCGTAGCGCTTACGAAAGAGATCAAGATATTCCCTCTTTAATTTTTGATCAAATTCAATCATCTCTTGAGTTGGCGAGTAGCTATAGTGAGGACCTCTTTCCTCTGCCATTTTCTCATGAAAAGATTCAAAAGCTTCTAAGCGATCTTCTTCATAACCATCACGCATCTTGAGATAGTCTCCATAATCTTCTTCAGAAAGTCCCATTTGAGTGACCAGAACTGAGCGCATTTCATTATCCCAACCCTTCTCATAGCCTTCAAAAATTTCATCCATGCGATTCATCTCTGCTTCAGAAAGTGGACGAGGTCCAGTATAGGAAGAAGCGCCTACGGGCATGTCTTCATCGCGCATGACTTCTCGAGCCTTCTTCTTATCAAAGCCCTGCCACAGATCCTTTTCTTCTTGGGTTTCTGTTGCAGGACTATGTGATTTCTTTGTTGGCACTTCCTCTTGAGAGGTAGTCTTTTGGGTTTTGCTTAGGGTTGAGGTCCTTTCCTCTTTTTCATTAGCGATGGAGGGAGCCACCTCATCTTGCGAGGAAGAATACACCAAGACTCCTACTAGAATAAGAGCAATGACAATGAGAAAACCAATGATTCCTTTCATCGCCTTTTTTTACCAAATATTTATGAAGTTAGCGAGACCTCGCTGAAGGTGTTTGATCTTGAGAATCATTATTACTATCCTCAACTTCATCACGCCCTCCACGACTTGAATCATTCACAGAATTCAAGCGTACATCAAGGGGCATGGTCTTTTTATTCGCGTAGGATTCAAAATTTTCATAGAATCCACACTTCGGTGGTTTTGCTTCTTCATAAGCGACCTTATCCTCTTCAGAGTCGGCCACCATACAGTCATTTTTAAAGCGTTCACGAATTCTTTCACAACGAATAAGCTTAGCTTTGAAATCTCCTCTTAGGTTAGAGCAGTTGTAGGCTCCATCTAGGGAAGAATCAAACATGGTTTCAGCATCAACATCAGGGTCAATGCTATTTATAAAGACATTACCTAGTGCGAAGTTGCCGGGACAAACCATTTCATTGAGACCAAATTGATATTTAACCTGACACTTATTCTTTGAAGAGTCATCTTCATCCACATACCAGGTGTAACGGCAGGCCTTACTTTCTGTAAAGTTTTGTGGGTACTGATCATGAAGGGCCTTATGACAGTCATTAAGCTCACTACATTCGCCAGCATTCTTAGGAGCCCCACCTTTGCCACAAGAGTCTTTTCTAATAAAGCAATCCCTGAAAAGTTCACAGCGCTTAACAAAGAAGTCACCACAAAGAACTTCCATACTTCTCTTTGTTCTTGAGCATTCAACAGGCTCCCCTGCGACAAGGGAAGCTGAAAGAAAAGATAGTGATAAAGACAACAAAAATGCTTTCATAAGTGACTCCTATTCAATCTCTATTTCGGCAGTTAGGAGGTAAAACATAAGAAAAGGCCCTCCAAAGAAGGCCTTAAAAACTATAAGTATTTGATATTACTAGTAGACGTCGTAGTAGAAATCATCCTCGTAGCTCCAGTGATCGTAAGATCCATAGCTAAAATCGAGGCGTTCCGAGCAGAAGTAACGGTAATCATAACGGCGATAGTTAAGGTCATCTCTTCTTCCATCACGATAGTCGCGGTCTCTGCGCGGTTCACCGTAATCACGGTCTCTTCGTCCATCGCGATAGTCACGGTCTCGACGGCCATCACGATAATCGCGGTCATTACCTCTGCTGTCGCGATCAACAATTACTGGGCCGCGCCTACCTCTTTGGCCATCCCTTCTACGGGCCTCACCATCGCGATTGCGACGACGGTTTTCATCACCACGTCTGTGAGCATAGGTCTCACTCACCAATGTAAGGGCCATCAGGCCAATACACATGAGCGCTAGTGTCTTCTTCATGGGGGTCTCCTTTGAGTCTGGCTAGGACTTTTCTCTCTACTTTTTTGGCTAATTCATGCGGCTGCTTTTTGCGAAGCTATCGCCACAGAGCATTAATTTCGCAAATGCAAAAGACGATCAAGATGATCAAGGTCAATTTCTTACAAGAATTATTTAAGGAAGTCAGATACTTAGGCGATTTTACTGAAAGAAATTTGAGAGTTTAGGGTCAAATTGCCCCTGCTTAAGAGGCCTTCTTAGTGAAGTCAAAGGACTCAAGAAAGGGCTCTCGCGTGCGACGGGGGAAGTCTGAGACGGTCTGTAAAAGGCGACTAATAAGGATGTCTTTATTGCTATTGTCCTTGCCCTCCTCTTCACACTTCTTCATCAAACGCACAAACTCATCACTAATTTCTAATATCTCGGCCATGGGGTGGATAGAGCCAGGACTACTGCGCCCTTCTCTCCTGTCTCTTTGGGAATGATGCTGACGCACAATTTGAGGAACCAAGGGGGGAAGATCCTTTTCCTGTTCAAGCATACGTGCCCCGCGATCGGCATGGTTATACCATAGACTTTCAAAGAGGTTCTTTTCATCGCCGTAGATCTTCTTTGACGCAAGTTTTGCTACGACAAAACTTTCATCGTAGTACTTTTCTTTGCCGTCATTATAGAGGTCATCTCTATCCTCATTTTTGTAGACCATTCCCACATCATGAAGAAAGGCGGCAAGACCTAAAGTCTGGAGACCTTTTTCTGTTTGGATCCCTGAAGCACGAGCAACGATGGAAGAGACCATGACCACTCCCCCGGAGTGGTCAAACTTTCCCAACCCCTTAAGAACACCTGAGAGGAAGTCACTCTTCTTGCCATACTGATCTATCATATTACAAACATTTTTTAAGTACTTTTGAGCATAGGCAATTGAATCACTATCGACTCCAAGGTCGACCATAGTATTCAATGTGACCTCTGCCTGGTTGAAAACGAAGCCAAACTTCTTATCAAGAGCGATTTGCTTATTTGAGGCGATAGCATTGGTGAGCTTGTCACAGTAGCTAACATAGGCCTCGAGAGCTTCTTTTCTAATATGAAAGTGACTAACTCCTTTTTTAAGGTACTCCATCACTCTTTCGTAATCAAAGTTATCTCCTGCTTGAAGAATTTTAATGTACTTATTTTTTCTTAACTTCACATAAACATCAAAGAGAGACTGGGAGCCCGAGATAAAGAGCTCTGCCTGAATGGGTCGAAAATTGGAATCGGTATCCTCTAGCTCTTGATCTAAACCATCTGTATTCTTCTTGGCGACTTCGAGCGCGCTTTGGAGGTCAAAAACTCTCAAGGAAGATCCTAGCTTCTTTATTATTTGGGCAATTTTAAAAGGCTTAGCAAAAGTGCCGGCAATGGGAATCTTACTTTCATCTAGGTTCTCATTGAGCTCAGTGCGTATGGACTCGATAAAGTATATCGGCACTGTAGGCTGAAACATCATTACACCCCTCATAACAGTAAAGCCATCGGGGTTTCTTAATTCAGGACTTACTAAAATAGCAGCATAGGCACCACGATTTTCCTTTATGGCCGCCTGTGCTTTTGCTCCTGAATCAAAGAATTCAAATTTAACTTTGCCCTTATCTGGATCAGAATTAAACTTCTCATAATAGGAGAGGTCGGGATCCACAATCAGGACCTTCTTATCATTGCTCATACTTCATTAATTTCGGTAACTTTTAAGATTTATTGTAGAAAAGAATAATTAAGAAATATTAAGATTTTCGAAAATCATATTATCGGCAAAACGATTGCAGATGAGCCTTTGGTTTTCTGTTCGAACAGTCCAGCCAATAAGAGGAATATGATAATGCTCTCTTATATGCTGTGGGGCCCTTTGAAAGAGTTCACCCACTTCATAACCAATATAGTCTGGTTTTAAAAAGGGTGCCAAAGATAAACTTTTTAAAAGAGTCCGAGTGAAAAAGTTAAGTTCCTCATCCTCTAAGGAACCCGAAAGATAGCCAAGGGTCCAGCCCTTATTCAGTCCCCTTAGGTAATTGATGCTACCGGGGTGAAAGCTTTGAAGAGAAAACTCTCCTTTGTAGTGATCAAGCAAAGTCGAAACTGCTTCTTCTAACTTTAAGTCCTTACGAGTCCTTTTGATTTCTATAACAAGAGGGACCTTACCTGAGACCATTTCCAAAACATCGCCAAGCAGAGGAATGCCGCGAGAAGAGTTGGGGGTGGTCATATCCTGTAATTCAACTGCCGTCATGTGAGTGCCATTGAGATCTCGGCCCGTCATACGCAACAAGCTTAAGTCGTGGTGTATGTAGGGCACGCCATCACAGGACAAATGAACGTCAAACTCAATAGGCAGGCCCTTATCGCGAGCAAGTTCGATGGCCTCCCAGGAATTTTCATCGACATCACCGAGCCAATGAAAACCACGATGAGCAATAGGCTTTTCGAGAAACCACTGGCTCACGACTCTTTTTCCCCTTGAGAGTCAGTGGACTCAAAGATCTTATCCGCATTGGCACTAATAAATCCTTGATAGAGGTCGCCATTGTCATCGTGATACCTCTTGGCAAATTCGTAGTAGCAAGTTGGTATGCGGTAATCACCATCATTAAAAGAAACAAGCCCCTCGTCAGCCAGAGTCGACACCTGTTCGAGAAGCTCTTCTGGACTGCCTTTAATGATGCCACCAGAACTATTAAGCTCAACTCCTTGCTCTTTAAGCCATGTCACAAAGGTTTTCATTTCTGGAAAGTGCACCAAGTCATTGAGACTAATGGTGAAGTGATTGGGAAAGAAGCCATAGGCGGCCATCCAGCCAGCGTATTCACTCTCTTTTTTTAAGGTCAAATAGTCTTCGTAACCCAGAGTCCAAGGTCGTCCCTCTTTCACCAGCTCATCAATGGTCTTGCCTTTTGAGTTGGACTCAAATTGCTCGAAGAGAGGCTTTAAAAGTTGTTGCGATTCATCTGACAGTTCTTGCCACTTAAGCTCACTAATGAAAACTTTGGGTTTTCTGGGGTCACCTTTGTGCTCCAGATGAATGGCCTCAAGCTTCTTGGCTTCAAAGGTATAATGCCCACGAACTTCCATGCCTTCTTTTTCAAAGTAAGAGGCCAAATCTTCTTTCGTCATCCCGGGATAACAAAAAGTACGAAGGGCAATATGATCATTGGCCACCGCCTCTTCGAGTTTGATGAGCCCATCAAAGACTTTCTTGGCGGTGGGAACTCTCTTGAGGTATTCCTCCCAACAGAAATTAAAGAACTCTTGCAGATCCATTAAGTAAACCTTTTAGCACTGATAAATTGGGGCAGCGCTTGGCCCATAAGACTTTCGGAGAGAACCTTACCCGCATGAAAAGCAAGCCCTAGACCGTGGGCCGTAAAGCCACCAAGAAAGGCGACCTGGCTATCTGTTGGCAAAGCTCCCACAATGGGTTGGCCATCGGCACTAAAGCCCATAATTCCACTCCATCGATGGGTGATCTTGGCCTGACGAACGGCCGGAATATGCTTGCGAATGAATTCTTCAAGAGCTTCCTGAATGACATCAGTGATCTCGTCACTGTAACCCACCTCAACATCTTTTTGGAGTTGGCGAAAGCCACCAATCACGAGCTCTCCCGTAGGCAATTGGCGAAAATAATCCAAAACAAAGTTGGCATAACAAGGACCTTCCATAAAACGAGGTACCGCTTCTGTGGCCAAGATCTGACCGCGTGTGGGAAAGATCTTATCTTTAAAATAGGAATAAATTTGCGGGGAATAGCCATTGGTGGCCATCACCACCATAGGGCATGAGAAATGACCGCCACGGGTTTTAACAAGTTTGTCATCACCGTTATCTGCAATATCGTAGACCTCATGATTTTCAAAAAAGGAAACCTGACCGGGACCTTGTTCTATCTTTGTTTTTATAGCGTGAAGAAGTTTGAGAGGATGAACGCTAGCATCATTAACATACTTGATGCCACCGACGAAGGCCTCAGCTCCTAGGCGTTCCTCTATCGCCTTTTGTTCAAGAACTTCCACATCAATCTTAAGTTTGGCCATAAGGTCCGCTGATTCTTTGAGCTCTTCAAACTCCTTATCCGTAGAGGCCAGAGAAAAGGAACCAAGATGTTCAAAGAGAAGACCTTTTTCTTGGCCTTGAATAATTTCCTCTTTAAGAAAGCGCAAATTATCTTCAGAGAAGCGCCAGATTTCTAGTGCCTTTTCCTTGCCAAAATTTTCTACCAGACGGTTGAAGTGCTCAACGGAACCACAGGTAATGAATCCAGCATTTCTTCCCGTGGCCCCATCACCAAAACGATGCTTTTCCACAACCGCTATCTTCATGGAAGGCTCTGTCTTCGCCAGCCAATAAGCAGCCGACATGCCAGCAATACCACCACCGATAACGACGATATCAAAAGTTTGGGTATTTTCTTTGAGGTGCCCTTGGTCCATCCATAATGAAACACTCATTCCCTCTCCTTATCGACCTAAGTCTAAAACCATTTCAGCAGCGGTACATACGCAACGCTCAGGTGCACAGCGAGTGCATTCATAATCAATAGGAAACCAAAACTTCTCATGGCGGGCAACTTCTTTGAAGTTCATGGCCAAAAGGTAGCGCTGAGAAGAGTTACCAGGAGACTCCAACCAAGAGTGACAGAGCACGGCCTTGGCGCCCATTCTTTTTAAGACTTCCAAGGAGGCACCACTTAAAGAGCGCCCGAGTCCTTGACATTGAAATTTCTCGGCTACAAATAAACTTTTAAAATAGGCCATATCTTTCTCAGAACAAGGCCAAGACTTTGGTGTTAAACCTCTCGTGATGAGTTTGTCCCAGCGACCGGGAGCAAAACTCAGGCGCGCAGCTGCTAACTGGCCTTCACTCCATGCACCAAAACTGGCACTTTCTCCATCAAGCTCAGAGGCCTCAAGAACTTGAGATAACTCCTCTTCGCCATAGTAGTCACGGCCAATCCATTGATCAGTAAAGCTCTTTAGCTCGTTGATGTCCTCTTTCCTTAGAGAACGGATGGTGAAGTCCAAGATATTTGCCATAGGAAAAGGCTAGCACCCTGCCCAAGAGAGGGCAAATCAACGCAGCGCTCTCTTGGACGAGCTTTGACCCCCACCTCCAACTTCGCCATAATAAGAAGGTAAAGGAAAGTTTATGAAATTAAAGAGCTCATTACCCCTTGTGTGTTTAATCGCGACGTCCAGTTGCGCCTTCTTTGGCCCTAAGCCAGAGGACCGCACTTTGGAATTCATCACTGGAAAGGGAGTCGAGAAAGCCACCCCCTCTGAGTTTGAAAAAGTCCTGACCAGAAGTAGTTCAATGTCGGGAGGTAATTATATTGTTTCCGCATTCCCCTATACCGATTCTTATCTTAAGGCCGTGGCCCGCCATCAACGCCAACATCGTGGACTAACTCCCCTGGAAGAAAAGCAGGTTCTTGAAAAACTTCAAAAGCAATACACTGAGAATAAAACATGCTTTCAATTTCGTTATGAAGTTTTGCGCTACGATCAAAGTTCACGTTTAGAAAATTGGAAGCTAAGTCTAATCAATAGCAAAGACGAGGAATTTCCTTTGACGTGGCAAGAAGAGGACCTTGAAAGACCGCCCGTCATGACCAGAGTCATGAGAAGTGGTGATCGCCTTGAGCAGTGGCTTGGTGATGGCGTGGCCTGTACCTTTGCCAAAACAAAGCTAAATAGTGGCTTTGGCCTTAAAGTGAGACCAAATTATGTGCAATTTCCCTTTGATTCCATCGCTAAGATCTACTGGGAGTTCCCCGAAATCAAAGTCGTCGACGGCAAAGAAGTCAAAGTGGAAAAGAAGAAAAAGTCCTACAAGGCCTATAGAGGTTGGTGATCAGAAGATGGGATTAAAAAAGAGCTTTAGCGAACTTAATAAGGCTTCTCTTGAAAGCCTTAAATTAAACTTCACCTCTTTAAATTTATTTAAAGAAGTCCAGACCGCAACAAATCTTACCATAAAGGAACATGATGCCGTTCTTACGGCCATCACTTATGCATTCACCAAGGCTTCGCTCATTGACAGGGATTTTAGTGTAGAGGAGAAGAGGGAAGTCAGTAAAAGGCTAAGCCGCTTTATACGCTTGAAGCAAGATTCCTTAAACGCACTTATTAGTTGCGCCCAAAAGGACCTCAGAAGCTCAAAAGGGAGAAACTCAGACTTTATTGCTTCATTCTATTGTTACTTAGGAAAGAAAGCTGACGAAAAATCCCGTCATCGTATTTATCGTTACCTGGCGACCATTGTCGCAAGTGATGATGAAGTTGTAGATGAGGAGCGCTACTTAATGGAGCTTATTGGGACTTCCTTTGGTCTTAGTGAAAAGGATATCCAAGAGTACCTATTAACCTCAGAGCTTATCACTCATCAAGATGAGGTGCTTCCCTCTGAAAAAGAAGACACCTCATCTCAAGAGATGCCTATCATAAAGTTTGACCTCAATTAGAACTTAGTCATTCTTTTTTTCTTCACCTTTTAAATTCGATGCCCTTTTCTTCCAACTTAACTCTATTGGTTTATAGAAGCCCTCTCCGTAGAGACCAGTCCAAATCCATGGCACCCACTTCACAAAGGTTAAGCTCATCCAGATTGCCCACAGGAGCATAAGGACTTGGTAGAACCACTCCGGTCCATTGAGAAGCCACACATCAGAAAGACCACTGCCATGACGATCCACAAACCAGTTAAGAGTGCGACTATTGGATTGATTGCCTACGATATCCATCATGGGACCTCCAAGAAGACCTTGCTTAAGAACCTGAAGTAAAAGGGCGACGCTTCCTAGGCTTAAGAAAATAGCGGCGATACTTTGGAGGTTATAGGAAAAAGGTTTAGCTTGCAGAAGCCACTTCTTTCGCGCACTCAGAAAAAGTAAAGTTCCGGCAACCCAATAAAGAGCAGGACCACTGCCCTGGGTGAGACCAATAAGCAAGACTCCCCAATGAAGAGAGTTCAATGGACACCAACTTAAACGACCTAAGAAAAAGGCAATGAGTAGAAGTGTCAAAAGTTTACCCCAAAAGAGGACAGCAGGTCCCATACTCGGTCCACCAAGGGCCAAAACCCAACGCTTATCAGGAAGCGAAAGAGTCATCTTATAGTTGACTCCACTAATCCCGACATCAATGGAAGGTGCTTTATAGAGGGTCTCTAATCCTGTTTCCTGATGCCAAGTTATGAGCACCTTAATTTTACCAACACCTAAGGGAAGATTTAGAACCCCTTCTTTGAGACGAAGAGGTTGCACCTGTTGATTGACTTTGACTTCATCAAGAGAGGCTCCTTCCGGCAATTTCACTTGATGAGTTTTTCCTTTTGAAGTGAGGAACTCAAGTTCAAGTTTATAGCGACTCAAACGTTTGCCGGGCATCATAGTAAGGTGACTTGCCGTTAAGCTCATGGTCTTCCCTGGTGCCCCCTGTGGTTTATAGGCCTTTACTTTGATGGACTCGCCATACCAAGGACGATAAACAGGAGCGTAGCGACCGTTATCCGTTGTTCGAATGGGATTGAATTCTTTTGAGTTCGTTTGTAATTCGACTGTCCAGATGGGACCGGGATTAAAGGTCCAAGTTTCATACCACAACTGGCGCTGGCCATGAGCGGTAAGAGTCAACTCCTCCCTCGGCTCAAGACGTGATTCATAAGAGAGGTAACGCTGACCTTTATTCAGATTCACTCTGATGTGCTCATCTTCTTCAATCACTTGAGAGCTAAGAACGCTTTCCCCCACTAGCTTTTTAATTTTTAAATTCACGGCCTCTTGAGCGGGGCTCATGCGTCTAATGGTTGTTGTGACCGTCCAGCGTACGCCAAAATTAAAATTTTTCTCCACCATAAGAAAGGGCGGCAGCTCGGCCGTCTCTCGATCGGCAGATTTCTTAGTCTTATCCACTTGAACACTTGCCACACGAGTTAAGGTAACAGTTCCCTTAACTTTCCCCTTACGGTCCAAACCTTCTACCGACCACTTGCTGCTTTGAAATTTAAACTCGAAGGGATCGACAGGGAAATTAAGCTGCAATTGAGTCACGGGAGCAACAGGTCCCTCAAGAAACACTCTATGCACGCCTTTTGTGAGACTGATAATGATCTTATCTTGGTAGTAGCGAAGAAAACCCTTCTTTCCATCAACTAAAACCTCACGAGGAAGCCACTGCTTTGCCTCTCCTGGAAGACCAATAAAGCCATCGTCACCCATATGAATATCAAGGCTCATTCTCATCTTAGTTTGATTCATTTGAATAAAGACTTTTTCGATCGTGCCACAACGGGGGCTACATGGCGGAGCCTTGAGAAGACTGCTTCGGTACTCTTTAAGAAGCTCTTTTGGAGGGAAGTCTTGAGCCTTAAGGTTACCAGGGCCAATAAGAGAGCTTCCTAGGGCAACGGAAAGAAGGACGATAAAAGAGTTCATGGTTCCTTTTTTTGGAAGAAGCTCTTCTAAGAACTTAAGATGTGAGCTGGCCACCAAGGACTTCCAATCCATTAGACAGAACATCAAAAGACCTAAGAAAATTATTCTTAATAGAACGAGGGCCCTATTTAAAAGGGGCGAGGCCACAAGTAATTTTAAACTCTGTTTATGTGAGACGGGACCGTCCCAATGAAAGTGCAAAGTCCCCCACTGCCAATTAGGGAGACCTGGGCCAGTTTGAATGGTGGCGTTGGGGTCATATTCGTTATAGCTGGCAAAACGATTCTCATTCACTTGGAGTGCACTAGAAGGTCTGCCCTTAGCTGGAGAAGGAGCTGCACCAGCAAAGTCACTTTGAACGGCCATATTATCAAAAGGACCAAGTTCAGAAACGGTCTCACTTTCCATCATCTTTGCTTTCTTGCGAGCTGAACGACCTCTACTTCTACTAGACTTAGAGTAACTTTGGTATTGCCCTAAACTTGAGTAAAATTGACCACGCCCTGCTTGGCGTTCAAGGCTTGGGTAGATCGCCGTTTGAATTTGAGAAACCACAAAGGGAAGAACAATGGTCAACAGCACGAAGATTGTCCCCAAACGATATAAGCGCACCAGGCGAGAAAACTTCTCTTTAGAGCTAAGGGCCTTCTCTAAGGCAAGAGCAATAAGAAGATGAACCCAAATTGTCGTAGGAGCCCCCTCCTCATGAACAAGAAGAACCATGGAAACGAGGATTATCGCCCCCCACTTGATTCCCTTAATTTTGGTGACACCAATACTAAGAAGAAGAACGAGAAATATACTTAATAAGCTCCATTGCGAAAACCAAGTTCCTGAGACATGATCGACTCCCCCTAACCATAAGGCCTTGTGCCCCGGTGGAAGATGAATTCGGCCACTGGCCTTATCAAAGTTTTGGCGCCACCCCAATCCTGCCTTTCCAAGCTCATGTCGAGGAAGACGAGCCTGTGACTCAAGAGAGAGAGACTGCTGACGAATTTCTAGACCACGGTCACCAACACTTGCACCTTCCGTGATCACTTGACCTTTACCAAGAACTTTCGCCGAGCCTAGAACATAAGGAGCTGCCATATCAAGGCGCCAATGTTTTGTCATTTTGCCACTTACTTTATCTTTAATCGTGAAACCTTCACCACTAAAATCAAGCCACATCTCACGCTCAAGACTCAAGTTATTATCCCCAAGAAAACTTATGCCGCGGCTCTTTTCAGTGATGGTGAGTTTCTTCCCTTTGGCCATAAGATAACTGGGAAGACCTCTAAAGTGGTTGGGAAGATTGGCCCGTGCACTATCGATTTGCTCGGCTCCAGCGACCTCGACGATACGAAAATCATTGCGCGCCTTAAAGACCCATACTTCTTGAGAGGGATAGGGTTTAGGAAGATCCTTAAACGCCAATTCTTTTAAAGGTGAAGTACTGCGACCAGTGATAGCAATAAACCAACTGCCAGGGCGTACTCGCGCCTTAATGCTCCCCTTCTTAGTTAGTCTTACTCCATCAAGTGAACTGCTTAATTGCATGGGAATAAAGGATTGATCAAAGGGATTAGCAAATTCAACTTCTCTTGCTGGTCCCCCGACTTCCATTTGTAGGTAAACCTCCATTCTACCGGGAATGCTATCTTCAAACTTACGGTAAACTCGTAATTCAAGACCCTCTTTATTAGGGCTTACAGAAGTTCTTTGTCTCTTTCTTTTGAGGATCAATCGATTTTGCTCATCAAACTCTGGAAAGGGAATTGACCTTCCTCCATCAATCACACTGACAAGAACGACTTCACCAGGAAGCGTGATAAAGTTGGGCTTCTCTTTCCAGTTCAAGCGCCCACTTATAACCGTAAGGCCTGGTGCCAAGGTTGTGACTGGGCGACCATTCTTCTCTAGAACAATAAGCTTCTTACCTTTTCCTGTACGTACCTCTGTTGGCCAAAGGCCTTGACTTGAGCCCGGTAGTTGGACCTCAGTAGGAGAATAGACCTGCCATAGCAAAGCGAACTCAACTCTATCCTTTAAAACTTTTATTTTTAGAGACTGGGGCCAATCACAAACTCGATCATTGAAATTCATCCAAGAGCTTGGGCACTCATAATCTTCCACATCTTTTAAAACCCAATTCTTCCAAGCGGCTAAACTTTTGGGTGCTTGATCAAAGGGTTTTGAAAAGGCGAAAGAAGAAAGAATAAAAAGAGCAATAAATCCAAGAAGCTTAAAATGCTTGGAGATGTTCATGAGGTTTCCCTTGAATAATGTTTCTTTAATAATAATCATTCTAGGGACTTAGATCAGGAGACGGCCGAATATGCCGCTCTCCAAATCTTAGAAAAGTGCCTAAGAATCGTTAGCTTCTTAACACCTCCCCATAAGAAGTACAGAACGCCTTTTGGTCCAAGTCTCTGCCATTTAAGATAGACTTATGAAACAATTATTGATTTTTTTAGTAGGAATTCTCTTTGTTAATAACCTGGCATTTGCTAGAGGCAGAAGGACAAGAGTAAAAAAACCCCTCACACTCAATGAATTCGCAACAGATGGCTGCTCGGCCTATCCCGATGGCTATCCCCATACAGAAGAATATGAATGGCTCCATTGTTGTATCTCCCACGATATGAAGTATTGGATGGGGGGAACCTATGAAGAGAAGGAGCAAGCAGATGCTGAGCTTAACAAATGTGCTTCACAGGCTACATTCTCTTCTCATGGCACAATGATGGAAATGGGTGTCGCCACTGGTGGCACCGCTCACCTCGCCACTTCTTGGCGCTGGGGTTATGGCTGGAATCGAAGAATAACCTATAGGGACCTTTCTCAAGAACAATTATCTCAGGTTGATAAACTTTCTTATACCATCCTCAATGAGATCACGATGAATAGTCAGTTCTTAACAGATGACCAAATCGAATATTTCATTGAGGAATATAAAAGAGTCAGACAAAAATCAATTGGTGCAAGTTTACTTACGCCACAGTAAATTCTTTAAAGGGTTTTAAGAAATTCTCTTAGGGCCCTCTTCTCGCTCTCACTCATTTTAGAGTTGCCCTCTTCATCATAGAAGGCCTTCGAGTGTCCAATATTAAGAAGTCCAGGTTTAGTGGTATCAAAGATCGCATCCTTTTCTTGCCACCACTCACGAGGAATTTTATCCCCCACCGGATAACCGACACAATCCTCATCATAATGTTCTGGCTTTAGCGAAGGACCTTGAACAAACTTCTTTGGTCTTTCACTTGGCTTCATCATAAGAGCACAAAGATTAGGAATGGAATTATTATGCATATAAGGATAGCGAAGGAATACGCCCTCTAGTGGTGGCGGGACATAGCCCTCTTGCGGTTCCACTATCGTTTTCATCCACTTAGAAATTCTCAGGCGATTTAATCCACCAGCAAAGGTCTTAGTGGCCATCCAACGGTTGGGGTCAGTTCCCACATTCTTTACAGGAGTTTTCTCATGATAGAAAACTCTCTCAGTTTTAAGCTGCTCTTTAAGAGGCTCAAGCTCGGCCATAGGATAACTCCAACGCTTCTCATAGCGACCATGACACTTCTTACAAGATTGATTGAAAACCTTCTCTCCTTTCTTGGCCATAGGCATATTGATGCTTGAGGCAGGAAAGAAGTCTGTCCAATGCGGGGCACGCGTGGCAAAAGCAGCTGCCGTTAGCTTTTCAATGCGGTCCTGGTTATTTTTCATCCACTCTTCAAGCTCTTCAAGGTCAGTACCACGCCCCAGCTCATTCCACAGGAAGTTGGTGAGGATAGGATTCCCTGCCACAATCGAGCCGTCACTGAGCCAGCGGGTTTTGTACTTTAAGTTCCACCAAGGCATCGGTTTAGAATCGGCCACAAAGGTATTTAACTTATGAGGACGTCTACGACGCACGCGGGTTTTAGAGGCAATATCATCATCCCCCCTCTTATGAAGACTGAGGGCCACATGAGGTAAAGAAGTATCGAGACCAAGGACTTGAGGGGAAACGGAACCAACATATTTCAGATTGTCCTTTGTTCTCTTAAACATGGCCTTCTCTTCGCGAGTGGCCTTGGTGGCAATACGAAAGAAACCTGAGGGAATAAGAGGAACATATTTTTTGGCCATCACAAAGAACTCATTAGCGCGTGGCCTCTTATTGGTGAGACCCATGACAGTCTTACCCATGAAAGTTCCCGAGTGGCAGGTGGCACAGCTAAAAGTAAGGCCAGTACTCTTAGGTGAATGAGGCGCACGAATCAGACTAGCGCCCATGCGATAATCAGGCTTTTCTCCGGTTGTAGTAGGATAAGGAATTTGAAAAACCTCTTGGGCCATACGGTTGTCTGGGTAAAAATTGAGGCCAAGCCAGCCATACATTCCATCCATATCGGTATAACCAAGTCTGCCCTCGGCAATGCGCTCAATAAAGCGGCGCAGAGGATTATTCTTTTCTTCTTCTAAGAAGAACTTAAGAGGTTCATGAGGAATAAGGAGTCCTGTCACTTCAACTGGCCACTTAAGGGCGTGAATATAACCTTCCCTCTTCACCTCTGGTAACAACTCTCCGTATCCATAAATATCACTGCGATCTTCACCAAGAGGAACACTCGCCTCGCGGCTCCAGTCGGGAGCTGCCAAAATGGTAGATAAGCTAAAAAAGCATAGGGCCGAAATAATCCAACAACGCACGGTCATCTCCTAATTATAATGAGGTAATGAGGTATAATGAGGTACGTGGTACCTTTTGGGACACCATGCGTCTACTTAGGTGACGCTAAGAGTCCCAAAGGGTACCACGTACCTGAATATACCTGAATACCTGAAAACATTACCTAATGACGCACGATCTGAAAAAGTACCACGTACCAAAAACGCGATCTGAAAAAGTACCACGTACCAAAAAATGGACAGTGGAAAAGTTTTGATCAAAAAATCTACCTAACCCTTTAAAAACACATGAGTAATTTGGCCTCCCTTTTGCT
>JAUIBX010000282.1 GCA_030427595.1 Bacteriovoracia bacterium
GGAGGGTCCACAACAGGAGGTTTCTGCCGTTTCTCGGGCCCTTACCAGGGGCTTTTTAATGTCGATGCCACAGATTTCTTTAGCCCTGCAATCCGTCTGCTTGGGTACCAGTTGAAAGTCCTGTCCATCGTGTTCAAGATCATATCTGCCGATTGTCTCACCCTGGTACTCTACTTCCACAGGTAAGTTTTCAAGATCCAGCACTTTCTCAGATTGTTCGATGATTTTCAATAGCTTGCCCGAACCCAGCCTGTGATCCACATCCTGGTCATTCCATAGCTGCAGGCTGATCATGGTTTCACTACTTCTTCGTCCACCACAATCGATAAAATCCCGCTGAATTCGACCGATCTCTGTCAGATGAAAATGAGCCGGTACTGTATGGCCGTCCGGCAACCTAAACAAGAGTTCCTTCTCTACCTGGAGACATTCTTTCAATTCACTTAAATTCATATCAATTTATTTATTGCAATATTACGATAATGCGGTTCAAAAAAAATCAAATCATCAACAACATGCTCCTCCAACTGAGTGCCCCAGTAATTCCTCAAAAGCACTCCTCATTTCCTGATACGTGTTTTCATCGATACAGTAGCAAACACTGTTTCCGTCAATATTCCCTTTCAGTAGTCCAATGTTTTTCATCTCACGCAGATGCTGCGAAATCGTCGGTTGCGACAAACCGATCTCTCCTACCAGGTCACCACAGATACATTCCTGGACCTTGATAAGGTGCTGCAGAATAGCCACCCGAGCCGGATGTCCCAGCACCTTGGCCATACCGGCAATCCGGTTTTGCTTCTCACTGAATATTTCTGATTTGGTTAGTCCCATAATTCGTTCATTGCAATATTACGATAAAGATAAGAAGTAGACAAGCCCTGGCTACTATTTCTTACAACAAAGAAGCTAAATCACTGGGAATAGACATCAAGGGAGGCTTCGGATTGGGAAAACTCAACGTGATCAAACAACTTTTCACCACGTGTGGATCCAAAAGTCATTCCATCCGGGTTCCAATGATACCTTACCAATTTTTGAGGAACCAGTAAACCACCGACTTCCTGCCAGTCTGCGTAATGGTTGGCAGAATAGTTACTGGCCCGTGAAGAATCAAAATAGGTGACACTATAGAGAAGAACTTCCATCCGGTTTGTTTCAGGATCCACATAAAGCACATATTGATCTTCGGGTGCCACTCCGGTTCCATCATCGAAAGTGACCCGTACTACCTGATACGTCTTGCCATTCAATTCACGGTCCTCCAGTTTTTCCAGATTTACTCCCGGATCAGCTAATACAAAAGGAACGGCAAAGAAGTACCCCTTAGTTTGCTCAGAATTGGGGCAAGATAAAGGGTCTTTTTTTAAGAGTGTAAGGGACAAGTCTATGAAATCTTGTCCCTTTTTCTTTTATGCTAACCTCAATCCATGGCACTTAATATAAGGCCTTTCTATGGGCCTAACTTTCCTTTTAATCACCCCTTAGTCAGCTATCCTGATAAGGAAATTCCCTTACGTGCTCATACTGACAATGAAAGGGATTTCCTTAAACGGTCTTTGAGTGAAGAGGAGCGTATGAAGAAGGCGGTCAAAGACCTTTTTGAGAGATTAAAGAAGGTGAAAAAGCTACCTCTTAGGAAACTCGATATCCTCTAGGCGACAACCCAATTCATTTGAAATATAGCTGGCGCTACCGCTATGACCGAGTCCATCCGCAAGGACCTTCTTGGTCTGTTGGTCAATGGTATAGCTTGAAACGGGGAGGATCTGACGGGCGTAGGCCTTACAGTAATTTTCATCTTGGCCTACCACAAAGAGGCATGAGCACATCTCTTTAACAAATGAATTACTCACAACTTTGAAGAAGGGCACCTTGCAACCACTAAGAAGGATTAGGCTTAAAATAAAAAGGGGAGCTCTTTTCATTTTATTAGCTCCTGATAAACAAGCTTTAACCAAGCATTAGCATTAAAACGTGCTTTTTTGTCGGCACCAAAGCGCACGACGAGGGCATTTTCTTTAGGAAAGAGCACCAGCATTTGGCCGTGGTGACCTAAGGCCATTCTTAAGCTTTGTGGCAGGTCGGGGTAGAGGCGCACTTTCTTATTGGGGCACTCCCTATTGAGCCACCAGTGAAGACCATAGGTCTGACGATTAGGCCGGCCTTTCTTATGAGTCTGGCAGGTAGAAGGGGCCAGTTGAAAACTCTGGCGCACAAATTCTTGCGGCAGAATTTCTAAAAAGCTTTCTACTTGATTGGCGTTTGGGTTTTCCTCTTTTTCCGCTTTTAATTTCTTTTCCCACAGGCCATTTTTTAGCATTAAGCGACCAAAGCGGGCCAAGTCGCGAGCGTTCATAAACCCGTAGGAGGAGCCCACAAAAACGCCACTACCATCTTGCTCCCACGTGGCGCTGTCAATACCTAGGGGTTCAAAGAGTTTCTTCCAAGGATAAGCGTCGTAGTCCTCTTGCTTTTCAAAAGTCTCCCGCAGAATTTTCATGAGAAGATTTGTTTCCCCACTTGAGTAATTAAAATATTGACCCGGATGATGGGCCATGGGGCGAGAGGCAGTGAGGGCGCCCATATCTTGGTAGTTTTCAATATAGAGCATATCTACCACATGGCTACTAAAGGGATTCCCTTCATAAAACTCATTCCATTGCAGACCACTACTCATTTGCAACAGGTGGCGCAGGGTGATCTTCTTTTTGAGACCAGTTGAAAGCAGGGGAGATATTTTGAGAGCAGGAGTATCAAGATCTAGGCCTAACTCTTTTAGTCTTAATCCCATCAGGGCGGCAGCCAGCGATTTCGTGACCGACCACAGGCGGTGAGGAGTCTCTTTTGAAAATCCATGGGCGTATTTTTCGTAAAGGATTTGATCATCTTTAATAATGAGAACAGCATTGGTTTGCCACGGTCTTGTCACTTTTTGGTCTGAGTAGTCGGCCGGAGAAAAGGCCAGCCTTTCAATATCTTGCCAACGAGAAGGGCTTGAGGAGACCTCAGTGAAAGGAGAGACTTTCAAGATCTGGTTTTCCTCGTCATTTTTTGGTTGTTGTTGTTTCGTTTGGGCGAATAGGGAGCCCATAAGTAGGATACATAGGAGGAGAAATAGAGTGTGGATGGGGCTTTTCACCCTTTTAGAATACCTTAAAATAGGCAGTCGGCAATGAATTGTTTTTCATGGATTAACTGATAAAATAAGACCATGATTACCATTAAGCCCTTTAAAGTTCTCATTCATCTCATAATAGGTAGTGGCCTTCTTGCTCCTCAGGTTATGGCACAAGACTTTAGCTATGAAAGCACTAAAACAGAGAGTGTTTCCAAGTGGCAAAGGCTCAATACAGTTGAGAAATATTTAGAGGGACTAGAAAAGAATATGTCCAGTCTTAAAGGAAAGCTTCAAGAAGAAGATAAGGGCCTTGAAAAGAAAATTAATAAGAAGATTTCCGATCTCGATAACCAAGTAAAAGATCTAAAAATGCAGATGGCCGCTTTAAAAGAAGAAAGAAAAAAGGGTGGTCAGGGTAGCTCTGAAGAGGTGGAAAAACTCAAGAAACTTGTAGAGGAGCAAGCGGAGAAACTCACTAAGCTTCAGGCCCAGTTTAATTCCTTA
>JAUIBX010000283.1 GCA_030427595.1 Bacteriovoracia bacterium
ATGGCCATGCTCTCGATAAGACGAAAGCACCGTTAAGACTTATAGAAGGCATCCATCATGAAATTAATTGCATCTGTGCTAATTCTAGCTTCTACCCAAATTCTGGCCCAAACCTCCACAGAGGTCATAGATCAACCATCCTCCTCTGAAAGTGGTAATTCACGTCAGTTTGAAAGAGTTGAAGTCACTGGGTCTCACATCAGAAAGATTGATGTGCAAGGAGTAGCACCTCTCGATACCATTTCTAGTGATGAAATCATTCGCTCAGGGAGTATCGAGATCGGTCAGGTTCTTAGAGAAGACCCTGCCTTTGAAGCAGTCTATGGAAATGTTGGTCACGTTCGCTTTCGTGGTCAACACGCTGGTAACGTCCTCATTCTTCTTAACGGTTTGAGAATGCCTAAGCTTAATGGCGGTTACTACACTTCAGTAAGAAATATCCCCACATCAGCTGTTCGCAAGGTTGAAATGCTTAAGGATGGTGGTTCTGCTGTTTATGGTTCAGACGCTATGAGTGGGGTGATGAACTTTATCACGAAAACTGACTTTGATGGCTCGAATATTGGCTTAAGCACAAGTGTTCCTGAAACAGGTCTCGGTGTGCAGAGAAACGTTGAAGGGACCTTTGGAAAGAATTTTTCCCGCGGTAATATCATGGGGGTTTTCCAGTATGAGCAAACAGATGGTTTTCTAGAAACAGAAGTGGGCTCACAAAACCGCGCTGATGATATTAGCCCCATCAAAACTTCAAACCTCTCTATTGGGAGAGGAAGTTCTGCTATTAACGTTGGTCCTACTTGTGGCACAAGTGTTTGTGAAACGGATTCAATGATTTACGATCAGGCTCGCCCTGACAATGAAGACCTCAGTGCTCTTCTTACAGGTTCATATTCTTTTGGAGAGACTCAATTAAACTTCCTCGGTCTTTATAACCGTAAGACGGTTACAGCACTTAATAATCCTCTCACTCTTGATTGGACCAATAACTCCAGTCGCGGTGGTTCTAATAACGCGATTGACTTTTCTCAAATGCAGGCAAGCGATTATCGTGATCAAATTCAAAACGCTGGTATTGTGGACAATGGCTTTGTTGATATCCGCGGTGATCTTGTAGAAGAGTTAGGTGATTACATCGTTGATTCAACTGAAGACAACTATAACCTCCAGGCCAGCGTCAATGGCTTCATTGGTCTTGATTGGGAGTGGAAAGTTAATAGTGGCTATTCAATCGCTGATTTTCGTGAAGAAGTTGTCAGTGGGGAAGCGGACCAGAATGTTCTTAGAGACATGCTCTATGATGGCCGTTTTAATATTCTGGCTGCTCCAGGTGAAAAATCTAACTTGAGTGAAGCAGCGATCAATCCTACTTACCGCAATCGTGGCACTATGTTCACCAATAAGGTCGTCTTTGCCGGTGAACTCTTTGATCTCGGTTCTGTATACGACAACGGTGGTCTTGTGAGCATGGCCGTTGGGACTGAGTTTCAAGAAGAGTCTTTTGAATTTGATAATGACCAGGCCCTCGTTGATGGCTCTGCCTTGGCCCGTCAGCAAAGAAACTTCTCTGGAAGTCGTAGTGTTCGTTCTGCCTTTCTTGAGTTCTCAATCTTTCCTGTGCAAGAACTCGAAGTTCAACTCGCGGGACGTTTTGATAGTTACTCTGATGTGGGTAATACAACCAACCCCAAAATCGCTCTAGCTTATCGTCCTATTAAGGAAGTTCTTGTACGTGGTTCAGCTTCAACTGGCTTTAGAGCTCCAGGGATTACTGATATTTATGCTGGTGAAGAATTTGGACTTTCACGCTTAAGAGATGCTGTAGACTGTAACGCTAACGGCAACTGTGGTTCATCATTCTATGATGTGACAACTTACACAACGGAGGAAACCCGTCCTGAAACGGCCACAACATACTCTCTTGGTGCCGTTGTTCAGCCATTCAAAAGAACAACGATCTCTGTTGATCAGTGGAACTTTGAGGGTGAAGACACACTCACGGCCCTTCGTGCTGGAGATTATACAGAGATTGAGGCCAACGAAGGTGTTGCAGGTCTTCAAGCGGTTGGTGCCACTATCAATCGTGATGCTAATGGTAGAATTGAAAGTGTGCGTATCCCACGCGTGATCAACCTTGGACAAAGAACCCTTCGCGGTGTCGATGTGGCCATTAACTCCGATATTGAGCTTGGTGGTGGATTTGACCTTATCGCCGGTTCTGGAATGTCTTTTATTTTTGAGAGATCGCAACAGAGGTTTTCTTTTGAAGAGAGAGAAGATGTGGCGGACAGTTGGAAAAACCGCGCCTACCTAGGCTTCAGAAATGATCAAAACTTCTTTAGAGTGTCGGCACTTACCGTTTCTAAGCAACTTGTTGGCCGAGGGGCTTTTCAAGAAACTCTTCCTCAATACACTGAGTATGATATGTCTTATGGCTACACGGCCAAGTGGGGCGGACGTTTTAACTTTTCTATTAAAAACTTGGCCAACTCTAGACCTCCGGCACAAAACGATGACTACCTCACTTTTGGTAGTCCGGATCGTAACTACTCATCTTTTTCTCCTCTTAGAAGAAGATTCTTTGCTAGCTACAGCCAAACTTTCTAGTTCTTAACAGTAATGGCCCAAGTTGATTCAAATTTATCTATGAGAAAGGCGCGTCGTGAGGATGCGCCTTTTATTTATCAGCTTATCTGTGATCTTGCTGAGTTCGAAAGGGCGCGAGATAAAGTCCTTCTCACCCTTGATCAGCTTATTGAAGATGGCTTTGGCGATAACCCTCTCTACTTCTCCCATATCCTGGAGTGGAATGGGGAGCCAGCTGGCTTTACCCTGTGTTACTTTCGTTATTCGACTTGGAAGGGCAAATCTCTTTATTTAGAAGACCTCTTTGTTGTGCCAGAGTTTAGGGGAAGAGGTTTAGCAAAGATGGCCTTGAAAGGACTTAAGCATATTGCTCAAAGAGAGAGGTGCGGCCGTTTTGAATGGCAAGTTCTTGATTGGAATGAAAATGCCATTAAGTTTTACAAGTCCCTTAACGCCGAACTTGATCCCGAGTGGATCAATTGTCGCCTCGAGGGAGACGCTCTTTACGGCGACGACCACGCCCTTGATTAGAATTTATTAATTCTCACTTCACTCAAAAGGGTCTTGTTAACTGGACAGCGCTCGGCAATTTCTAAGATACGATCCTCTTGCTCAGGTGTAAAATCACCCTCAATTTCAATCCTCTTATCAATATGGTCAATGAGCTGCGGCTTTTCATCGCAAGTCTCACAATCTTCAATATGTTTTTTAGAGTGTTTGAGATGAACTTTGATTTTGGTGAGGTTAATTTTCTTGCGGTTGGTGTACATCCTTAGGGTCATCGCTGTGCAGGCACCAAGGGCCGAGAGGAGAAGCTCGTAGGGGTTCATGCCTAAGTCATCACCTTTGACTTCTTTGGGCTCATCTCCCACGAGGTGATGGTTTTTAGTGAAGATATCGACAGTGTAGAGGTGCCCCTCTCTGGTTTGGGTAAAGGTTTCATTTTTTTCAAGCTTTGGTAGCTGTGGAGCAGGAGCTTCCTTTGGCAAGAAACGTCGTGACCATGCTCCAATAACCTCTG
>JAUIBX010000284.1 GCA_030427595.1 Bacteriovoracia bacterium
TATGAAATACACTTTTGAGGAATAAGTATGAATCAAGAGCTGTCTCAAAAAGTTAAAACTGCCATGCAGGATATTAACTCTGTAGGTTTCTCTGTTATAGATTTGAAAGGAAAAACTCCTGAAATTTTAGGAAAGCCTTTGTATCTAGCAATGGATAAAAAGAAGCTGCATGCTAATAGAGATAGCTACTATAATGAAATTGCCTTCTATTTTCCCGATGACTGGAAAAAGGTTTCTAGTGGTCTCAAGTCTTTTCATGATGAATCCACAACACTTTTTATTCACGACAGTGAGAAGGCTTCGAGAATTATCGACAATGAACTTGGTCTTAAGTTTACACCTGTGATTTTGGGTTTTACTCAAACAGTTAATAACTTAGTGACGAAATATCACTGTGGTCTCAAGGACAATGAGTTGAAACTCGCTCGCTGTATGATTAGACAGATGAATGAAAGGCATAACACATCTCATTTGGGTTCAGAGGTACATGAAGACCAGGGGTACACAGGCCGAGCTTATCGCCAGATGGTTTCTGCGATTCTGACGACTTATGGAACTCCGACTATATCCGATAAATACTCGGCGAAAGTTGGTGAAATGCTCATCTTTAATGCCAAGGACCGAAGAGTTGAGCTTGGTTTGGATGAAAGCAAGGCTTTTCTTCATAGAGGGCCAAAGAGTGGTCCCAAGCTGCTCTTCTTCTTTGAATTCCTTGGGGTAAACCCAAAAGTGGAGATTCACTGATGAGCCATGTCTTGATAGAGCCTGTAGGACCAAAAAATAAAATCCAGATGTTGGAATATTTAAACGTCAATGAAGATACTTCTCAATTTTTGATAAACAATTTCAAAGATCATGGACCCAACCTGACAGCTCACCCGAATTCAGGAAATTTCAAGTTGCTGTTAAAAGGTAATGAAGTTCAAGGGGTGTTTTGCCTTACAAAACGAGGCAACTTACTTGCTCAGACGAGTGGTAATTATGCGTCTGAAGTCTTGTCGGACATTGAGAGTGAGAGTATTGAATTGAATGGTTTTGTTGGCGATTGGACGTCAATTGAGCCTATATGGGAATCTCACAAGTCGGAAAAATCAAATGTGGAGGCAAGTTTTTACTCTAAAGAAATCTTGTATTCTTATCCATTGTCAGGTGATGATCCAAAACTGGCTCAGGACAAGCGAGTACGTCTTCTTGTAGCATCTGACTACGAACAGTGGGAGCCAATGAGTGTTGCGTATCTGAAAGAGCTTGGTCTCTCCGATCAGCTTTCTGATGAAGAAAAACGCAATAGTTTTGACGCCGGAACCGCAAAAAAAGAATGGTGGGGATTGTTTGAGAATGGGGAGCTTGTATCTAGGGCTGCATTGAACTCAAATGGTGATGATATTGGTCAGGTTGGTGGAGTTTTCACACCAAAAGAGCTGCGTAAGAAGGGTCTGGCTAAAGCCACAATGTTTCACATGCTTTATGATTGTCTCCACACCCACGGGCACAGAAAAAGTATTTTATTTACTGGGGAAACAGATATCCCAGCACAGAAACTGTATGAGTCCATGGGCTATAAAAAGGTTGGATCATTTGCACTAATTTTTATCAAGTAGGGAAACTTTTAAATGAAGGTCAATTGTAAATCGTCTAGTTTCCCCACATTTTCAAATATTTAAAAAGTGTTAGATTGAACCCAAGGATAAACAGGCAAACCAACACAGGAGGTGCTTCATGGATCTAACATTATTAAAGAAGCGATTAAGTACTTACAAAACAGATGGTGGATATCTGAAGGGTGTCGACAACGAGTTATTGGTTGATATTTTGTCGGCCTGGGAGTCATGGACTGGCAGTGGTAAGGAGTTTTACTCTAGTCTTGGAACGACTTCGAATCAAATGGGCTTTCTAATGGGCAAGGCAAAGAAGTTAAAGAGAGAGGGTGTGATGCCCTCCTCAGAGTTTAAGGAGATTCAAATTGAAGGCAATTTATCTGCCCCGGCAGGAGCTTGTTCGGGCAATATGGTTCTTCGCTGGAAGGAGAAACACGTGATTGAGTTCTCCACAGTAGATTGTCTTTTAGACTTTCTGAAACGAGCGTCATGATTGGCTTGAATCGTAGGACGAAGATATTTGTTTGCAAGGAGCCCACTGACATGCGGGCTTCTTACGATTCGTTGTATTCGAGGGTAAAGTCAGTCCTGAATCAAGATCCACTCTCAGGCCACTTGTTTTTGTTTATTAACAAGGCAAGGACTTCAGTTAAGTGTCTTTACTATGATGGGACAGGTTTAGTAATTGTAGCCAAGCGTCTGGAGAGGGGTTTATTTAGTCGGATCAACCCATTTTACGGGAAAGAGGTTATATTGACGCAGGCGGAGTTTAGCTTGTTTTTCGAAGGTGCCGATTTAGAAAAGAGGTTCATTGACAGCCCTGAGGAAGTCATTCGTTCAAATAAAAGAATACAAAAAAGTCGACTCCCAATGAGTCATGGCTTGCCAAGCCAAGTGCATGTTTAAGATGCTGTTTGGGTGTTAACCCAAGAGCAACTTTTAGAACCAATCCCTTCGCATAAGCTTGAGCAGCTGACCAAAGATGAATTAATCATCTTACTGAATGGTAACCAAAGCATTATTCGCCAACTAAGTAACCACGTTGAGGAGCTTGAAGCCCGCAACGAAGAGCTGAAGCAACGTCGGATGTTGATCGGGGAAGAGTTCGTCACAATAAAGAATAAGCTCTACGGAAAGAGCTCTGAGCGCTCAAAGGGAACCAACAAATCCCAGGCGCCGAAGAAGCCTCGTGGCAAACGTGTTCAGCTGCCATCAGAGCGATACCCAAATTTACCATTGGTTGAGCGTGATATAGAGCTTGAGACATTGCCTACCTGTGGCTGCTGCGGGGCCAAGATGCAGGACTCAGGAATGACAGAGGACTCTGAGTTTTTGACAGTCTTGCCTGCGGAATACTTTGTTATTTTGCAGAAGCGCCATAAGTATAGTTGTAGGAAGTGCCATGGGGATATGAAGACGGCTCCTGCTCCGCCAAGAATAATGCCAGGCTCCAGTTATAGTGATGAGATGATGATCGATGTGGCTCTGAGTAAATACTGTGACCTGATTCCCATCGATAGGTATTGCCAGATCGCGGGCAGGAATGGCTTAAAGAAAGTGCCACCAAATAGTCTAATCCAGTTGACGCATTATCTGGCAGACTTCTTAAAGTGTGTTTACGATGACGTTAGGAAAGAGGTTTTATCGGGAAAAGTTCTTCATGCCGATGAGACCCCGCATAGGATGCTTGAGAGAAATGGCGGCAAAGTGAATTGGTATTTATGGGGCTTTAGTGCTCCTGGTAAGGCCAGCTACTATGAGGTGCAGGATACGAGATCAGGCGATGTAGCATCGAGTTTGTTGAAAGAGTCAGCTTGCGAGTACCTAATGAGTGATGTCTTTAGTGGCTACAGCAAAGCCGTCAAAGATACCAATAAAGCCAAAGGTGAAAATGACATTCCTATAGTGAACATTTATTGCAATGCTCACGCGAGGCGTAAGTTCAAGGAGGCGGAGAAAAACTTCTCTGATGAGGCTGATTATTATCTTCGTTGTTACC
>JAUIBX010000285.1 GCA_030427595.1 Bacteriovoracia bacterium
TATCCAGCATAGAGCGCATGGCATCGACAGCGGCCTGATCAGCAGCTTTTTCATCACCACGGCCCATCCATCTAGCAGAAGCAATGGCGGCCATCTCAGTTACACGTACGAATTCAAGGGCAAGGTTACGGTTCATGGAGCGTCCTTAATTGAGTTTATGATTAATTTTGGACACTATACTGAATGAAGAATCAGCTGACTAGGATAGCAATTTTCGCGGGGAGTAACGACGGGTTACGGGTAACAGGTTGCAGGTGACAGGTTTTCTCTGTGCCACTTACTAAACCTGCCCCCTGAAACCCGTAACCTGTAACCTGTAACTAAATTCTTAACTTAAGGCGCAAAAAGTCGAAAACGTGCTCAGGTAGGAATGTGGATGGGATTTTGAGTACCACTTGCTGAGCAAAGTTTAAACGCTCATCATCGAGAGTTTCATCCATCTCAAAGACAAATTCATCCTCTTGAACAAGGGGAGTGTCGAGGTCTCTTTTGGTGAGCACTCTGCCACTCTTAAGACCTTTGCCATCTTGATACTCAACAAAGCTATCCATAAGGACAAGTTGAAAGCGCGCGATCTCACCATCACTATGGGTCCAAATAAAGACCTCTACAGGGCCATCGGCTTGAAGCCAGTACTGCAGATCACTGGGAAGATCGAGGTCCATTTGTGATTGATGAAGGGCACGCATGCCACGAATGATATTGTCGATGGAAAGAAAGCCTTTAATTTTTTCTTCAAAGCTGCCGTCATCCTTAAACTTCACCCCAAGTCTTTGGCCGTGAACCCACTTCACTTCAGCAGTGAGATCAAGAGTGGCACCACGCCAATGAAGTTGACCACCCACTTCCTCACCAATCTTGTAAGGATGACCGCCGTCTTTAAGAGAAAGTTGCATACCCTTGTAGCTAATATCCTTAACGGCAAAAACTCTCTCCACTCCATTTTGGGCCTTAAAAGTGAGGTAATTAAAAGGAAAGCGTGGGAATATACGCTTTTCGATATCTTGATAATCGGTTTTGATAAGGGAGAGGTGATTTTCCATGGGTGACTTCCTGTCTGACCAAATCTGGTTATTTCTTTTCGCGTCATCATGACGACCTAAGCCTACTAGCCTAATTCAACAACCATTCTACGATTGAACCTAGTTTTTTCCAAGGGACGGCAGTCTTCCCCTAGTCAAATCCTGCCCAAATCGCTACCTTTTTGGGGAGGATAAATAGGCCCATGACCGAGCAAAATGATCAGAAAATTATTGAGGGAAGTGAGCAGCCCCAAAGTGGTGACCAGACCAGTATTCAAAACGGTACTCAAGACGGTCCCGATTTGGAGTGGCAAATTGATAACCTCCCCAATCGCCTGACCATATTTCGAATGGCGCTCATTCCCATCATCATCTCAAGTCTCATCCTTCAAAAAATGAACTTTGGCTGGAGTGAGGCCTTGCAATTGAAGCTTGGCTACGTGGGTGCTTGGACTTTTGTCGCGGCTTCAATTACTGACTTCTTTGATGGCCACATCGCAAGAAAGCGCGGTATCGTCACCGTCTTTGGTTCTTTTCTTGATCCTATTGCTGATAAATTCCTCGTGGTCTCTTCCCTCATCTTATTGGGAGAGCTTGAACGTATCCCTTCCCTCGTGGTTCTCATCCTTGTTCTTAGAGAAATGTATATAACCAGCCTCAGGCTACTCGCTTCAGAAAGAGGACTCAGTGTTCCGGTTGGAAAATTAGGCAAATGGAAAACGGCCACCCAAATGGTGGGGATTCCTTTGCTGATGGCCTACGACCGCCCCTGGGGTATTCCCATGCCACTATTAGGGACGATAGGCATTTACCTCGCTTCTATCTTTTCACTTTACTCCGCTTTAGAATACTCGATAGGACTTATCAAAAAAATGAAGGCCAAGAGGGACCAGGCCAGAAAGAACCAAACGGTTAGAAGCTAGACCATAAGGTCTTGCTGAATATTAAAATTCTTTGCTGAAGGTTTAGCATGAAAACAGATCACATCCTCGTTACCGTTTCAGGACCTGACCACCCAGGTATCACCACCAAGCTTATGGCCACCATTCATGAATCAGGTGATTCTCTCCAAGACATGGGCCAGGCCGTCACCCATGGCCTTCTCTCCCTCTCCTTTCTTATTGAAATCAAAAATCGAGTGGATGGTGAAGCGCCTGTCATTAAAGAACTGCTCTTTCAAGCTTCTAAAATGAACCTCAATCTCACCTTTCAAGAGATTGAAAAGAAGCAAGACCTCCCCAACGTGGACGAAGATAAGTTCATTCTTAACTGCGTCTCACCTGATAAAATCTATGCCAACTTTATCCGCGATATTGCTCGCTGCTTGGCCGACTACAATATCAACATTCAACGAATCGATAATGTCAGGCCAACAAATTTTAAGGCCCTGGAGATCACGACAACAGTTCCAAAGAACCTAGATTATAGTGCTCTCAAAGAAAAGCTGATGACTATCTCTACTGACCATCAAGTTGATGTTGCCTTTCTTAAAGATAATGTCTTTCGCCGCTCAAAGCGTCTTATTGTCTTTGATATGGATTCAACCCTTATTCAAACTGAGGTCATCGATGAGATGGCGGATGTCATGGGGGTCGGAGAAGAAGTGCGCGCTGTCACCCATCGCGCGATGAATGGTGAAATGGACTTTGATGAATCTCTACGGCAAAGAGTTTCTAAGCTTAAAGGTCTTACACTTGAGCAAATGCAAACGATCCTTGAAGGTCTGCCCTTTACAAAAGGCGCGGAGGAATTTGTTAAAACGGTTAAGAACCTCGGCTATAAGGTAGCTCTTATTAGCGGTGGCTTTAGCTTCTTTGCCAATGCCCTTAAAGAGAAACTTGATCTTGATTACGCCTTTGCCAATGACCTTAAAGTTGTGGATGGCACACTTACTGGTGAAGTTGAAGGCACCATTATCAATGCCCAACAAAAGGCCCTTTTGGTAAAGGTCATCGCCCAGCAAGAGAAAATCGCCCTCGAACAAGTTGTGGCCATTGGAGATGGTGCCAATGATCTGCCCATGCTTTCCACGGCCGGTCTAGGAATTGCCTATCATGCTAAGGATATTGTCAGAAAAGAAGCGCAAAATCATATGAGCCACGGCCCAATGACCTCTATTCTCTACTTTCTTGGTATTCCAGGGGCCGAAGCAGTCGCTGACGGACTTAGCGAATCTCATTAAACATAGCGTTAAAGAGATTGATGGCACTTCCCTTTTAAGGTATATTCGCCGCGCACCCAAACGAGGATTTAACTTCCCATGAGAGAAGTTCTTCAAAGTAAAATTCATAAGGCCACCATAACTGAGGCCAATGTTTCCTATGTAGGGTCCATCACAATCGATCCCCTACTATTGGAAAAATGTGACCTATGGCCAGGCCAAAAAGTTCTCGTGGTTTCAAACTCCAATGGTTCGCGTTTGGAAACTTATGTCATCAAGGGCGAAACTCCAGGTAACGGAGAAATCTGTATTAATGGAGCTGCCGCTCATCTGATCAAAGAGGGTGAGGAAGTGATCATCATCGGCTTCACTTTTAGTGACCGTCCGGTAGAAGCTCGCTGC
>JAUIBX010000286.1 GCA_030427595.1 Bacteriovoracia bacterium
GGAAAAAAGACCTGTTATTTTGACGCCCCTTAAGCTTATGGGCCAGACTTGGGATATTGAGGTGACCCTCACCAATCGCGATGAAATGGGCTTTCGTATGCTCTTAGGTCGGGAGAGCTTTAGAAAGCGTTTCCTCGTAGACGTGGGAAATTCCTACTTTGGTCTCAAAAAGAAGAAGAAACAAAGAGAAGGTAAATTATGAAATTGGCAATTCTTTCAAGAGAGTCAAAAAGTTACAGTACCAAAAGACTTGTGGAGGCCTGTGAACAACGAGGCCATAGTGTTGATGTACTGGACACTTTAAAGTTTGCTATCGATCTTGAGAAAGAAGCCCCTGAGCTTTATTACCAGCAAGAGCTTCTTCAAGATTATGACGGTTGTCTACCTCGTATTGGTGCCTCTATCACTTATTATGGAACGGCGGTTGTGCGTCAGTTTCAACAAATGGAAGTTTTCTGTGCCAACACTGCCGATAGCATCCTTAACTCCCGCGATAAATTAAGAAGCTTACAAATTTTAAGTAAGTATAATATCGGGATCCCCGCAACCACCTTTGTCAAAGATAAGAAGGATGTTCTACCAGCTATTGAAAGGGTAGGGGGCGCCCCAGTAATTATAAAGCTGATTGAAGGGACTCAAGGTATTGGCGTCTTATTGGCCCATACTCAAGAGGTGGCCACCTCCATTATTGAACTGCTTCAAAGTCAGAAACAAAATGTTCTTATTCAAAAATTTGTTTCAGAGAGTAAAGGTAAAGATATTAGGGCGATTGTTGTGGGAGACCAAGTTGTCGCGGCCATGCGGCGAGTGGCCCAAGGCCAAGAGTTTCGCAGTAATGTCCATAGAGGCGGAAAGACAGAGGCCGTTGTCTTAGATGAAGAGTATCGCCAAACCGCCATTAGGGCCGCTCAACTGATGGGACTTGGTATCGCTGGCGTTGATATGCTTGAGGGGAAAGATGGCCCGCAAATTATGGAAGTCAATTCCTCACCAGGTCTTGAAGGTATTGAGAAATGCACGGGAATTGATGTTGCTGGTACCTTCATTGATTATATTAGTTCTCGTGTCGACTTTCCTGAGATCGATTACCGTCAAAAGCTTACTGTTAGCAAAGGCTACGGCGTCACTGAAATCTATATTCCTGAGGGCTCAGAATATGTGGGTCAGTCTCTCCATGAAAGTGGCCTTAAAGATAGAGACATTAATGTCTTCTCCCTTCACCGTCATGGAAAGGTCATTCCTAACCCAAAGTCTGAAAGAATCATTGAACCTGAAGATAGACTTTTGTGCTTTGGAAAACTTGAGGCCATGAAGGCCTTGGTACCAGAAAAGGCGAGAAAGCTAAGAAGAGCGAAGGCCCAAAAGCTTAATTCAGCTGAGAATTAATCCTATTTTTTGACTTGGGTAAAGAGGTACTGCCTCTTTTCCCCTTTTGAAAACTCATGGACTTCATGGAAGTGGACTTGGTCGCCTCTTGAGTTTTCATAAGTGCCCTTGACTTCAAGGCGAGAAAGATAAGGCGCACCTGCTACTTTGGGTTGCCATTCCTTTGAGGTGACTTTCCAGTTCTTTATACGAAGAAGGGCAAGCATCTTCTTCTTTTTTTCTAAGAATTGATCGTAGACTTCTTTCGCGTTCTTCTTTTGCCAATTTTTAAAATGTGATTCTCTTAGTTGAATGGAGAGTTTATGACCTTTCTCTCCCTTTCGGGAATAGACTTTCAGGTTGTCACTTCCTTCTATGAGTCTCCATTGGTCAAAGTCAACATTATAGGCATTGACGTTGATGGGGAGAAGGAAAATAAAGGTCAATATTTTCAATAATGAAAGGAGTCTTTTCATGGACTGGGGGCCTCCATCAAAAGATTTTCATTTAAGAGTTCAACAATACCTTCTTCCTTTAAAACTTCTTGGACGCGCACACGTTGTTCAGGTGTGATTTTACCTGCTCTGTTGATTTCCTCAACAAGGGTATCGAGTTTAGTGGCCTTTCCCACAAGAGCCTGATCTCCACTGGTTTCCAGTACTCGAGCCGCGTAGGTGAGCGCGCCCGTTAAGTTACTTGTTGAGGGGTCATCAATTGAGGGGAGTTTGGGCATCTCGATCAATTTAATTCTCTCATGGTTGCGCGCCATATTTCCTACAATGGCGATATTATTCATGCCCTCTTCCATTCTATTGTATTGGCGAATTTCAAGGTCATGAGCTTTATGAGGTTTTGAAAAGCGGTCATAATTCATACGCACAATTCCAGCACTTCTATTGGCCTGGGTAGCACCAGTTCTCAAAGTGGAGTAACTAGTAGCATAAAGTTTCCCCTCTGTTGCTGAAGAGCGTGCGCTTTCCAAAATGATTCGGGTTTCTATTGCACGACCAATGGCACGCATTTTATCTTTTTCAACTATAGAAGGAACCCCAACATGGAGGTGAGAAGAAGCTGAGTTTGTTAGGGGACGATATCTTTCTAGCATAAGATCACGAAAGGCCAGAGGAGAGTTTTCAGAGGAGTTATGAACCATCTCAATCCACATCTGATCTCTTGTGGCACTTGCTGGAATATTTTCCGTTGAGAAGACATCGTCAGCGAGGTCTTTATAGCCTTCAAAGAATTGATTCACGCTCTTGCTATCAAAATTTCGATTGAGAAGATCTGTGACTTCTTTATCTTTGTTATATTGTTTAAGAAGAGGAACCATAAAGTCATCAACATAACTGGCATTGAGGTCTGTGAGGTCAAAGAATTCCTTGTCAGGGTCAACACCTCTTCTCAACACAAATGTATTAAGTTGCTTATCAGATTTTTCTAAAATGCGTTTGAGGTCCTCTCTATCGATACGGTAGGGAAGAAGTTTTGCGCGACCAAATGGTCCTGACGGCTCTCTTACTTTCAGCTGTCTCAAAAGCGCTGTGAGTTTTGCTGTCTTTTCAGGGTCAGAGTAAATTAAGTTAAATACCGCCGAATGGGGAATTTCACTATCAAAGGAATAAGTGACAGGATAACTTTGATCACCCTTGGTGACCATGACAGCATCATCACTTTTCCAGTAGTCTTCATTGAGCCCTTTGACAGGGGTTCTCTTGCGCGGATTCGTTGGTTTAACGCCACTTTGACTTTCTCTAATTGTGCCAATGTCTGTTGGAAGCTCAGGCTCCGGAGTTGCCTTGGGGGGAAGGATTTCCTCTTTAATGGTTTCTGGAACAACTCGGGAATCAACTTCAGGACTTCTCTTGTCAAAGCTTAGCCTCTTTCCCGCTTGTAGCGCCTTGGGGGCCAGTTTGAAAAGAGCAAAGAATGAGGCCGGAGGCATCGTGACATTAAAGACATATTCGCAGGCCTTCTTCTCTCTAGCATCTTGATGGTAGCAGCCTAGTCCTACATAGCTCTCTTTCATGAGGTCACCAAGAAATTGAAGAGCATCTCCTAAAATATGACCTGAGAGGAGGGTCCAGACTTTTGCTTTCGAGCTGTCAGGGTTTTCCTCTTTGAGGTGGGCATATTCATTTGTGATGTAGAGGGCCATGCCATCATAAATATCTGCTGCTTGTTGATTAACTTCGTCTCTCGT
>JAUIBX010000287.1 GCA_030427595.1 Bacteriovoracia bacterium
GCCTGGAATGATCGTTTCCCGGGTAAATCAACGGTTGAAATTGTCGCACCCACCAATCATAAGTGGTTTCAGCAGTGGCAAGGGACAACGTGGAACAAGCGTGGTGAAGGGTATGATGAGTTAAAAGAAGAGATTCAAAAAATTGATAGTGAAGTCGAAGTTTTAGTGGCCACTAAACCTGATAAATATATTCAAGATAGTGATCTCATTATCACAACCACAAGTGCTCAGGGCAAAAAAATTCTTGATATTGAAATGGTGAAGCCTGGCGCCATCATTTGTGATGTCTCACGACCTTTTGATATTAAGGAAGAGGATGCGCTAAAGAGACCGGATGTTATGGTGATTGCCAGCGGGGAGGTTAAACTGCCCGGAGAAGTGGATATCAAAATTGATATTGGCCTTGAGGGCAATATCGTTTATGCTTGCCTTGCTGAAACTGCACTATTGGCCATGGAAGGAAAGTATGAAAACTTCACCTTGAGCCGTAATATTAACTATCAAAAGGTCTTAGAAATCGACCGTCTCGCTAAGGAACATGGTGTTCGCTTAAGCTGCATTATGGGCCATAATGGTTTTATTACTAATGAAGAATTTGACCTCTGTCGAGAGCACGCCTTAGAGCGTAGGCAGAAACTTAAAAATGGTGGCGTCTTATGACCCAGAAATACTTTAATCAGCTCAACTACACCCTTGGAAATGAAGATACATCAATAGACTGTCAGATCGTAAAAGATTTGGGATGTGAAAATATTTTTAACGTCGCGGGCTGTGGCTCACGCTCCTTTCCCTTAGTGGCCGAAGGGGCTCACTTATCCATGGTGGATATTAGTGAGTATCAGTTGGCCCTTTGCCGTCTAAGAGAGGCCTTATACCGTCAACTTACTTTTAATGAGTTTTTGCTCTTTCTCGAATTTCCTCCTTTTGATGGTCAAGATAACCGCCATGAAAGAAAAAGGATCTTTAGAGAACTTGATCTCAATTCGAGAGATAGAGAGTTTTTTAGAGGACTCTTTGTTGAGAATGACTGGCAAAGCCTCCTTTACTTGGGGAAGTGGGAGAGAACCTTTCAGACCATGTCTCATGGTCTAAGGCTTATTCTTGGAAAGCATTACTCTAAGATTTTTGACTTCTATAATCTTGAAGAGCAAGTTCACTATTTTACTAAGAAGTTTCCTCGTATGAGGTGGAATGCCCTTCTCTTTTTATTGGGTAATAAGTCGGTTTTTAATGCCCTTCTCTATAAGGGTGACTTTATTGAAAAGAATGTGGAGGAAGATCATTTTGAATACTATCAAAAGTCTTTTGATCAGCTCTTCAATAATAACTTGGCCAGGGAGAGCTTCTTCGCTCACCTGTGCTTTTTTGGAAAAATTAATCATTCAGATGGAAATCCCATAGAGGCGAAAGAACAGAATTTTAAGGCGGTCAAAGAGACACTTTTAAGCAACAGTATTGTCGAATATCATCAAGGTGACTTGGTTGAAATTTTGGCCAGAGAAGATCATCGAGAGCGCTATGATTATATCGGTCTTTCGGATGTCCCTAGTTACTTTAAAGGAGAAAGGGAAAAGAGCTTTCTTCAGGAGATAAGTCCCTCCTTAAAAAAGGATGGGGTTATTTGTCTTAGAAATTATTTAAGGATTCCGGATTGTGATATCAGTGGTTTTGAAGATATAACTCATCGCTACCAAGAACTTTATAAACAAGAAAAGGTCGGCGTCTACCGCTTCAAACTTTTTCAAAAGCTTTAAGGCCCCTTAGGGAGAATAAGACGAAAAGTTGTATGGTCTTGTTTCTGTGGGATTTCAAGAGAGCCACCCATCTGTTTCATAAGTGCTGAACATAGGGGCAAACCTAATCCCGTTCCTTTATTTCCTTTTGTTGTATAGAATGGGGCTAAGATTTTCTTTTGTACCTCTTCAGTAAGACCATGTCCGCTATCCACAATATCGATATGATCATTTCTAAACTCAATTCTAATCCACGGGTTGTCTTGATCTGAAATTTCAAATAGAGAATTTCCTACAAGATTGAGAAGAATCTGGGCAAGATACTCAGGCTGGGCGTAGAACTTCTTTTCCATATTGAAAAAGCTAATACTTGCTTTATGGTCACGGGTTTTTGATTCAAGAAGGGGATAGGCCTGATTCCAGACTTCACTAAGGCTCGTTAGACTGAGTTGGGGATTATCTTCAGGTTTTTTTGCAAGCTTTAATAAGCTCTCTATGATTGTTCTTGTGCGATCAACGGTACGGTCAATATTTTTGGCGTATTTAATGAGTTTAGTTTGAAGCTCAAGGTTCTCCTCATCTTCTGTGACCTTGAGTTTTTTAAGCTTACGAGAAAGAAGTGAAGAGTTTCCTTTAATAACTTGGAGGGGGTTATTAATTTCATGGGCAATATTTCCTGCAAGCTCGCCTAGAGAGGCCAGTTGGCCTTGATGCATTTCCTGCTTCTCTAGTTGAATCTTCTCCTCAATATGGTGATAGTAGAGGGCTTGGGTATCACTGATGATGTAGGTGAGGTAGCTTGAAATAACCATGGCACTGAAGAGATAGATAAGGTCTGCTCTATTTGGGTTGAGCTGGAGGTTGTGAAAAAAGTGGAGGCCACAGCCAATAAGAATTAAGCATATAAAAACTTGGGCCGTGGTTGCTGTCTTCTTGCCCGTAATCCAGGCCAGGCTAGGAGGAAGGGCCGTAAACCAGATGACAGAGGGTGCTAAGAACTGTCCGTATTGGAGATAGCGAAAAGTTAGAAAGACGAGGGTAAAGACTGTAAACACGAGAGTTGATTGATAAATGCTCTTTCTAACAAAGAAGTCAGCGGTTGTGATGAGGATAAAGAGAGTTCCAAGTCCTTGTGTAATGGCACTTTGTTGCAGACCATTTTGAAGGACTTCATAGGCAAAAATCATAGTGCCAGTCGTTGAAAGAAGTACGAAGAGGACCGCTAGTATTTTGGCCTTTCTTTGGACTAAAAAATTGTCTTCTAAAGTCTTTGTGATCACATGGGTATTTTACCAGTTTTATAAAAAAAATCTCCCCAATTCTGGGGAGTTCTTATTTTCTGGACAATTTTGTTTGGTTTTAGCTACCGCACATGACGCAATCGTCAGGATTTTCAATGGAGCATACCATTTGGGCCTGGGCCTCTTCAGTCGTTGGCCTGGCCTTTTGGTTATTCTTCACTGTGAACTGAACAGCATTAACGGCCGCTCTTGTTCTCAGGTAGTACATACCTGTTTTGAGTCCTGACTTCCAAGCATAGAAGTGCATGGAGGAGAGTTTTCCAAAGTTTGGCTCTTGCATGTGAACGTTCATACTTTGACCTTGGTCGATATAGGGACCACGTCCAGCTGCATGATCAATCACTGCTCTTTGGGAAATTTCCCAAACTGTTTTATAGAGCTTTTTGAGGTCTTCTGGAATACGTTCGATACCTTGAACTGAGCCGTTACTAGCAATGATTTCATTTCTCATATCCTCATCCCAGAGCCCACGATCGACAAGGTCTTTTACAAGGTACTTGTTGACCACA
>JAUIBX010000288.1 GCA_030427595.1 Bacteriovoracia bacterium
CTTTATCAGATACTTTTTCTTTTATAAGTTTCGCAAAGAGCATGGATAAATTTTCAACCTTCGACTCTGCTTCCATAAAGAAGACTTCATCACCTGGTAAGGATCCTTTGAAATTTCCCTGATTGGCCTCATAAGAAATTTCTACTCTTGGAACTTCAGGAAAACGACCGCGTGGAATTCCCTTGCCGACGATACTAAGAATCTCGTCTTTATTCACAACATTTTCCCACTTACAAAAGTGAATACTGCCTTTAAAAAGCTCATCAGCCAGATAACTTTCGAGGTCCCGTCTCTCTTGGCCATTTACAAAGACATCAACTGTATTTTTATGGCCGTGAAAGAGCCGCTGGCAATTGCCATAGTGCTCTTTGAGACCGTGGGTATAATGGAAGGTTGGCTTGCCTTCAGGCATGGGCTCGTCTTCAAGGGTAAGGCGAATCGCCGAAACCGTTTCAGGCATTTCTTTTAAGATCACTTCTTCTAGGTAAGTGGCAATGGTTTGCTTATTCACATGATGAGATGGCAACTCACAAATACCTTGTTCAGGACACTTATAAGTCATGGGCATATCTGATAGGCCGTAGGAGTAGTTGAGTTGCAGACGATCCTGCCCTACTTTTTCAACAACACCTTTAGGAACGACCAAGCGATGATCACAGTCTCTATCGATGATTTCTTTGACCTTCTTCTTGGCATAACTGAAGTCGTAAACGACCCCTTCCTTATCGGTCTTTCCGATGAACTCCACATGAACTTTCAGAGCATCTCCAACCACCCCGAGGTGGTCATCTAGATAGGCGTAGTCCAGTACTGTGACATTCTTATAAAATAGTGAAATTTTCATCTTTATGCCCCTCTTGAAGTGCTTTTTCAGCTCTTTTAATTGTGGGTAGTTAAAGGCTCCACTAGACAACAGGTCCTATGTCTATTGTATAAGTGTTGCGTAAATTAACTTAACCCAATATAACTATTTGAGTCCACAAAATAGGCTTAGATTTGCCCTATTTTTACTAGACAGCGACCTTAGACGGAGAGCAAAGGAGCCCTCATGCTAAAGCGTACTGAATATAGCCAAAATACAGAAATATCCAACGAAACATCTGACGTTGCTCGCGCCAAAAAGGTCAAAGGTGACCACGGCGATATCATGAACTGTGCCGTAAAAGATGATAGCGGTCTCAATGACTTTCAAAAACTACCCAACAATCATGGAATTGCAATTCCCCGGGTTGGTATTGAGCGCTTTCGTGTGCCCCTAAATTATCGTCATGCCGATGGTACGGTCATGAACCACGATACTGAAGCTTCCATGTTTGTCAGCCTTGGGGCCGACAAAACCGGTGTGAATATGAGCCACTTTTGCCAAATTCTTCAGGCCGAAGCTCAAGAACACCCTGTGGATAATGAATTCTTTAAAAAGGTCCTCAGACGCTTTAGAAGCGACCTTAGAGACTATGACACGGAAGAGCTTATTCCGACTTCAGAGCTCAGCCTGACGTTCAAATACGCCACCAAACAGCAGTCCCTTAAGAGTGACAATTGGGGCTGGCAATATTACGACTGCGTCCTTAAAGGAACCGAGAACTCAAAAGGCGAAGTCCTGATGAGTTTGACGGTAAATTATGAGTACAGCTCAACTTGTCCTTGTTCACTCTCCATGGCGAAGCAATATGAAGAGGACTATAGAAGCGGTAAGACCACCGAAGGTAATGGCATTGCCACCGCTCACTCACAACGCTCCAATGCCAAAACAGAGGTCATCTACTCCCTTGATAGTGCTTTAACTATTGAGGAGCTGATCTCTCTTCTGAGAGAGGCGCTCCCTACAGAAACTCAAAGCCTCGTGAAAAGACTTGATGAACAGGCCTTTGCCATCCTCAACGGCGAAAACCCCATCTTTGTTGAGCATGTGGCAAGAAGACTGAGCCACGCTCTTGATAGTGAAAAGCGTATTTTGGACTGGAATGTCCAGATCGAGCACTGGGAATCTTTACACAGTCATAATGCGGTCGCTTATATCCAAAAAGTGAAATCTTAAGCACTTAGCTTTTTCGCACGACGACATAACACCGCATTAATGCACTGCGCCCAAGAATCAGCTTCCTTCTTGTCATAGATGTCATAACTCATAATTATTTGATCTTTTAACTCTACCTTTCTATGATCTGGGCTCTTCCCTCGGGGGGAAGCGAGGAGAGCTAAATTCATGGAATCACAGAATAATTTCAAGAGATCAATTATGAACAACAACGGAACATTAAAAACAACACTTACTCTTATGATGGCACTACTTTTTATGGCCACTGGTTGCTCACAGAAATCGCAACAAGCTCCAGGACCATTAGAACTTGTCAGTGGTGACCTCTTTTCAAATAGGCCTACCAATGTGCCTATGGTGGCCGTTTTAATTAAGCTTAAAACTCCATCCCTTATCGAAAGCGGTTCTGTCGATAGTGAAGGAAACTTGAGTGTCAATCAAGATGTGCTCAATGCTCTTGTGGCAGAACAAGACAAAACTCTCAATGAGCTCAAGGAACTCTCAAAAGAAATTAAGCTTCTCTTTAGTTACAAGTTTACGGTGAATGCTTTGGCCTTGGCCGTGCCTCTAGGTCTTTATGATCAAGTTGGTGAGCTTGGGACAATTGCAGAAATTGAAAAAGAAACTCTCTTTGATAGACCCGTTATTGATCAGGCCTTTGTAGAGGCGAGAAAAGAAGGTCTTAACAAGGCCATTAAAGAGGCTTCTCAATTTGAAGTTACTAGTGTGAGCCACATTGGGGCCAATGCTGCCTATGAAGCGGGCATCACAGGTAAGGGCATTAAGGTAGGTGTTATTGATACAGGTGTTGATTTCACTCACAAAATGCTTGGTGGCTCTGGCAACCCTAAAGAATTTGAAGAGATGAATAAAGAAGAGGCCACGGCCCTCTTTCCAAACTCTAAAGTCGTTGGTGGTTATGACTTCACAGGCCCTGATTACTCTCCGGGATCAATCCTTCCCGACTGGCGTATACCTCGTCCTGACGTCAACCCAATGGATGAAGGTGGTCACGGCACTCACGTAGCTGGTTCAGTTGCTGGCATTGGTGATGGAGTGAATACCTATGATGGTGTTGCACCGGACGCTGATATCTACGCCCTAAAAGTTTTTGGTAATAATGGTGGAACCTCCGACACAGTCGTCATTGCGGCGATGGAATGGGCCATGGACCCCAACGGCGATCTTGATCCAAGCGATCGTCTTGATGTCCTTAACCTTTCTCTAGGTGGAAATTTTGGTAAGCCCTATATCCTCTACTCGCTTGCTGTAAAAAACCTGGCCAAGGCAGGTGTGATTACGACGATTTCTGCCGGAAATAGTGGGCCTACACCTTATATTGTTGGTGCCCCAGGTACTGCTGAAGAATCGATCAGCGTCGGTGCTTCAGTCGATGGTATGCCTAAGAATTGGCAATTTGAAAGTGTCGCTTTCACGACCGCTGAAGGTGAAGAGCTTCTCTCTCGTCGAGTTGAAGGCGCTTTTACGACTCCTATTAA